>CABSZQ010000348.1 GCA_902482195.1 uncultured Haemophilus sp. | reverse complement strand
ATTGTACCCACGTTTACGTGCGGTTTTGTACGTTCAAATTTTTCTTTAGACATTTAAAGAGTCCCTCTAAATAGACACGGTTATCGATGGGTAAATTAAACCACATTAACCAATAAAATCATTACTATTTAATAAAGGAAAGAGGAATTTGGAAGGCTGGTGCTGATAGGCGGATTTGAACCGCCGACCTCACCCTTACCAAGGGTGCGCTCTACCAACTGAGCTATATCAGCGTTTGGAGCGGGCAGCGGGAATCGAACCCGCATCATTAGCTTGGAAGGCTAAGGTAATAGCCATTATACGATGCCCGCAGTCCTAAATTCATCTGTCCCATCAGAATTCATTTAGAAAATGGTGGAGGGAGAAGGATTCGAACCTTCGAAGGCTGAGCCAACAGATTTACAGTCTGCCCCCTTTGGCCGCTCGGGAACCCCTCCACGCTAAATGAATACTTGTTTACTAAAGGATGGTGCCGACTACCGGAATCGAACTGGTGACCTACTGATTACAAGTCAGTTGCTCTACCTACTGAGCTAAGTCGGCGTGTTGTAAGCAAGTGAGGCGTATTATATGGAAAATTTTATGCCTGACAAGTTTTTTTTATGAAAAATGCGTTTTTTTTAACTATTCGTCTAATTTACAAGCAAAAAGCCACATTCTTGCTTTAAAACTCATCACTTTTAATAAAAAACGATGATCACAACTCATTTATAGGGTATATTTTGTCCAATTTTTTTCACTCTAGATATAAAGCACCGTGGAAATTACCGAACAACTCACGCCCTTTCTGAACTTTAGCCGTCAGCAATGGGCCGAATTAAGAAAATCTGTTCCGCTAAAATTAACGGAGCAAGATCTCAAACCGCTTTTAGGTTTTAATGAAGAGCTTTCTCTTGATGAAGTGAGCACCATTTACCTGCCACTTGCACGTCTCATCAACTACTATATTGATGAAAACCTTCGTCGCCAAACGGTTTTAAATCGTTTTCTTGGCGGACAAAGCCCTAAAGTCCCTTACATCATTAGTATCGCAGGCAGCGTTGCTGTCGGGAAAAGTACATCGGCACGTATTTTGCAATCTTTGCTAACCCACTGGCCTACCGAACGAAAAGTTGATCTGATTACTACTGATGGTTTTCTTTATCCATTAGAAAAACTAAAAAAAGACGATTTACTACAGAAAAAAGGCTTCCCTATTTCTTATGATACGGCCAAATTAATTCGTTTTTTAGCTGATATCAAATCAGGCAAGCCATCTGTAAAATCGCCTATTTATTCTCATCTGACTTACGATATTGTTCCTGATAAGTTCGATATTGTCGATCAACCGGATATTTTAATTTTAGAAGGACTAAACGTTCTCCAAACAGGTTCAAATAAAGCCAATCAAACCTTCGTATCTGATTTTGTGGACTTTTCTATTTATGTTGATGCTGACGAGAATTTGCTTAAAGAATGGTACATCAAACGATTCTTAAAATTCCGTCAAAGTGCTTTCACCAATCCGGATTCCTATTTTAAACATTACGCTAATCTCTCTGAGCAAGAAGCCATTGAAACAGCCAGTAACATTTGGGATAACATTAACGGATTGAATTTAAAACAAAACATTCTGCCGACTCGTGAGCGCGCCAATCTCATTCTTAGAAAAGGTGAAAATCACGAAGTTGAATTAGTGAAATTAAGAAAATAAAAAAGAGCGGTCAATTTAACCGCTCTTTTTCTCACTACCTTACGACATTCTTCCATTCTCAATGCCAATCACCTGATCGCAAATAGCCATAGTCGATTGGCGATGACTCACGAGAATAATCAATTTTTCTGCTTTCACGTTCAACAATGATTTCAAAATCATCGCTTCGTTTAAGCTATCCAAATTACTGGTCGGCTCATCGAGTAAAATAATCGGCGCATTATGCAAGAATGCACGGGCAATACCGATACGCTGTTTTTCACCATCAGACAAGTTCCCCCCCAATTCCGTCATTTTCGTTTGATACC
>CABSZQ010000347.1 GCA_902482195.1 uncultured Haemophilus sp. | reverse complement strand
GCCATGTGCTTTATGGCTGGCGCGAATTCCATTTTCTATGGGGATAAATTATTAGTAACAGGTAACCCAGAAGAAGATGGCGATCAACTTCTTATGGCAAAATTAGATCTAGAGCCGGAAACGGAAGAAAACAGAAAGCCACTCGATAGAAATTAGTCATAAAAAAAGTGCGGTGAAATCCACCGCACTTTTATTGAAGCTTACTTAACTTGTTCCGTTAAGCAAGGCTGAATTTTATTTAGCATTTCTTTTAAAATACGTGCGGGAGCAGCCACGATATTGCCTGAGCGTAAATAGCCGTGACCCGCATTGAAATCACACACTAAACCGCCTGCTTCACGCACGATTAAATCACCCGCTGCGCAATCCCAAGGTTTTAAGCCCATTTCGAAATAACCGTCAACGCGACCGGATGCTACATAGCAAAGGTCTAATGCGGCAGAACCTGTACGACGGAAATCTGCAGCTTCATCAATTAAGTTATTCATGATAGCAAATTGAGTTGGCATCAAGCTTGGTTGTTTGAATGGGAAACCGGTGGCTAAAATCGCCCCGTTAAGTTCATTTTGGCTATCTACACGTAAACGCACTTCATTTAATTTTGCGCCTTCACCACGCACAGCAGTGAATAATTCATTACGAATAGGATCGTAAACCACACCCACTTCGGTACGGTTTTTTACACGGATAGCAATAGAAACAGAGAAATGTGGCAAACCTTTCACGAAGTTGGTTGTGCCATCTAGTGGATCAATCACCCATTGAATATCACTGTCTTTGCCTTCTAATGCACCACGTTCTTCACTGATAATTGTATGATCAGGATAAGATTTTTGAATGATTTCAATGATCTCAGCTTCAGCGGCTTTATCGACGCTGGTCACATAATCATTAATACCTTTTTTACTTGTTTGGATGTCATCACGGCGCTCATAGTTTTTAGCAATCACGTTGCCCGCTCTTCGTGCCGCACGAATAGCGATATTTAACATTGGATTCATATTTCCACCAGATTTTAAAGAACAGATAAATAGGTCGCCTATTATAAGGGAGTTTTAGTAAATAGCCAGTTGAAAATGTTTAATTCACGGTTTTTCCCGTTTTTTAAAGGAAATTTGCGATCAGTATCGCAAAAATAAAGTAGCCAATTTGGCTTTCTTCTAAAGGACTTTTAAAGTGCGGTCAAAAAGAAGGCATTTTATGTATAAAGGGATAACCTTATTAGAAACTTTGATTGTATTATTTATTTTAAGCTTAACGTTGGCGTTTACATTGCCTAAATGGCAGAAAAACGATCCCAAATATTTTCTCGAAAAAGAGCAACAACGGCTTTATTTTTTCTTACGCAATATTCAAGCGAGGGCAGAAAATTCATCAGCGATTTGGTTTATTTTGGCTAATCAAGATAGAGCGAATCAACGTTGGTGTATTACTGCTCAAGTAAAAAACGATCATTTTTGTGATTGTTTTCATCCCCAGAATTGTCCTAAAAACCTTTATGCGCATTTTTACTATCCTTATTTTGAAGGAAAAACGATGCTGATAGGCCCTAAATTATATCCGTCAGAAGTGGCGGTGAAATTTAATGGGGTAAGAAATACCATGGAAACAAATTGTTTTATGCTACAGGCTGAAGAGCATCGTACATTGTTCTCTTTTTTCAATGTTGGCAGTATCAAATTAAAGTCTGATCAAGCGGCGAGTGCATGTACAAGATGAAACCATTAAAAGGCGAAACATTGGTGAGTTTGTTGATTTCACTTGGCTTATCCGCTTTATTATTGCTATTGGTTGCACAATTTTATGCCCAAACTCAACAGCAGAATCAGCGTTTAATGTTACAACTCAAATTACAAGCGGAATTACAACGCACAATTCAACTCATCGGGAAAGATCTGCGCCGCGTAGGTTTTCGAGCCGCAAACCAAAAACTCATCGAAGATAATCTCGCTTTATTTGAATTAGACGAAAAGGGCACAGCAATAACCATTGCTCAAGCAGACAA
>CABSZQ010000346.1 GCA_902482195.1 uncultured Haemophilus sp. | reverse complement strand
ATCTAATGGTCGGGCGTGGTGCATTAAATATCCCAAACTTAAGCCTTGTACTTAAACAAAATTGTGAAAAAATGCCTTGGGCGGATATTCAAAAAATCTTACAAAAATATGCAGAAATGGAAAACTTCCATGATTCTGGTTTTTATCATGTTGCCCGCATCAAACAATGGCTACGCTATCTCAATAAAGAATATCCTGAAGCAGATATCGTTTTTGAACGAATTAAAACCTGCCAAACCGCAGAAGATCTGAGAGAACGACTCTGTCAGTACTAAAAAAGTGCGGTCAAAATAGACGGCTTTTTTAGCATTATCCCCACTTGTACGATGAGTTCAACACTCAAACAAAACTTGACCAAAATCAAAAAGTTATCATACAGAACCAGTAGAATCGATGAGGCATATACCACAAAAAAGGAGAGGTGCCTTATGAAGACTCGTCTATTGCTTTCTAGCTTACTTATCGCATTAAGCGCAACATCATTTGCCCAAACGCATAAAGCGCATTGGTCTTATAATGGGAAAGAAAGCCCTGAACATTGGGGTGATTTGCTCACCGAATATCAAACCTGTAAGCTAGGGAAAGTTCAATCGCCAGTTAATCTTGAAACAGATAATGGCATGAAAGTGGCAAATAAACCACTTAAGATGAATTACTTCCCTGCGGAGTATCAAGTAGAGAACAATGGGCATACCGTGCAAGTCAGCGTTGCACAAGAAAATGCGCCATTTATTACGCTCAACAATAAACCATTTTATTTAAAACAATTTCACTTTCACACACCAAGCGAGCATACCTTTAAACGTCAACATTATCCTTTAGAAATTCATTTTGTCCATCAAAGTGAAGATAAAGCGTTAGCGGTTGTTGCCGTAATGGTCAATGAAGGTGAAGCTAATCCAGCATTAGCACCAGTCGTTGAGAAAAAACTCACCGTTGGACAAAAAGAAAAATTGGCTCAACCGATTGATATTCAAGCACTAATGCCAAAAGAGATGGCTCGCTTCCGCTTAAATGGATCGCTCACTACGCCACCTTGTAGTGAAAACGTGGCATGGACTATTTTTAAATCACCAATTCAAGCAAGCAAAGCACAAATTGCCGCGATAGAAGAAATGGAAGGGAAAAACAACCGCCCAACGCAACCATTAAATCAGCGTGATGTGGAAGTTGAACAATAAATAAAAAATGCGTGGATAGTTTCCACGCATTTTTTATTCCGATTAGAAGAGATTAAAGGTGAATATTGCCATCATAGATATGAGTCGCATCACCCGTCATATAAAGCGGTGAGCCTACGCCTTCCCACTCAATAAGCAAGCTACCACCTGGTAGATCAACTTGCACTTTGTTATCAAGTAAACCTTGCATAATTCCTACCGCCGCTGCAGCACAAGCGCCACTGCCACAAGCTTGCGTTTCACCTGCGCCACGCTCATATACACGCAATTTAATGTGGTTACGATTAACGACTTGCATAAATCCCGCGTTTACCCTTTCTGGAAAACGTTCGTGGCTTTCTAATAATGGACCTAATTCTGCTACATTAGCCGTTTTAATATCGTCCACTTGTACAACACAATGTGGATTGCCCATTGATACTGCACCACAAAGCACCGTTTGAACATCGGTACGTAAAATATAGTTTTTTTCAAATTTGTTGGCAGTAAAAGGAATTTTATTGGGTTCCCAAATCGGCTCGCCCATATTGACACGAATTTGCCCATCTTCTTTTACCGTTAAAACCATTTTTCCTTTTTGCGTGCTTACTGCAATATCCTTTTTATTGGTCAGCCCTTTTAAGGTGACAAAACGCGCAAAACATCTTGCCCCATTTCCACATTGCGACACTTCACTGCCATCTGCATTGAAAATACGATAATGGAAATCTAAATCTGGGTCATAAGGTGGCTCAACAATTAAAAGCTGATCAAAACCAATTCCACGATGACGGTCGGCTAAGCGTTTAATGGTTTCAGGGGTAAAATAGGCATTTTGTGTCACAGCATCAACAACAACAAAGT
>CABSZQ010000345.1 GCA_902482195.1 uncultured Haemophilus sp. | reverse complement strand
TCCCATAACACCCATTAATCCATATGTGTTAAGCATTGTTTCATTTGTAAATGATCCACCTATTCCTAGGAAAAGACCAGCTACTGGTAAGATTGCGATTGGAAGCATAAATGATCTTCCTACACGTTGTAAAACACCAAAAATTTTGTCTTTCATTTTTTCTCCTTTCAAACACTAATAATATTTTGGTTCATTTGGGCATGTATCATACATTTACGACTATTTTTGTTATAAGTTGCAGCTCTTTTAAACACAAAAAAAGTAGGTATAACAGATACACGACCCCCTTTGAGATGTGTGTATAGTTAATGCCTACTTAAAGTTACATACTATTTAAAATTATTTAATTTACTTCTTTAGAGTAACATCTTATGGTTGGGATGTCAACCCTGATTTTGATTTTTCTACCAGATTAGTAGATTTTTATATATAATACCACCGTGGTAGGTATTGCTAGGATAAACTCAGATATTATCTTTATTGTTCCTCAATTTTCTTTGCCAAATCTTCCAAATACTCCCAACGGTCCATTTTTTCCATAAGAAGTGTTTCCGTTTCTTCCTTACTTTCCATAAGTTCCCTAAGCTTAACTGAATTAGTTGCATTCTTGACTATTTCACCGTCAAGCTTTTCAATCTTCTCTTCTAATTTTGCAATATCGTCCTCAATTGTCTCGTATTCTCTTTGTTCATTGTAAGAAAACTTAAGCTTTTTGTTTCTTATTTTGTATTCCTCTTTTTCGGTTTTGTCTGAATCTGACTTTCCTGCACTGCTACTTTTTGTTTTTAACAAAGCATTTTCTTCAAGCAGTCCCTTTTCCTTCTTTCGATTTATGTAATCTGTGTAACCACCTTCGTACTGGTCGATTACCCCATTTTCCTCAAAGGAAAAAATTCTTCTGACAACTCTGTCTAGAAAATATCTGTCGTGGGATACGGTAATTACAATTCCATCAAAACTATCCAAATAATCTTCAAGAATTGTCATTGTTTCAATGTCCAAATCGTTAGTTGGCTCATCAAGTATAAGCACATTTGGGGCTTCCATAAGCACACGCAAAAGATTTAAGCGACGTTTTTCCCCACCTGACAATTTTTCAATCTTACTATACTGCTGTGACGGTTCAAAAAGAAATCTTTCAAGCATAACCGAGGCTGACACAAGCCCTTCCTCTGTTCTTACAAACTCGGCAGTATTTTTTATATAATCAATAACCCTATCATCAGGATTCATATAAGCAATTCCTGCCTCTTTGTTATTTTCAAGCTCCTGTGTATAATAACCTATTTTGATAGTCTGTCCAATGTTTACACTACCGCTGTCAGGCTCAATTCTTCCATCAATAATCTTCATTAAGGTAGTTTTTCCACAACCATTTTTGCCCACAAAACCTACTCGGTCGCCCTTTAAAAAATTATAAGAAAAATCATTTATCAAAACTTTGCAGTCATATGCCTTTGAAATATTTTCAAGTTCAATAGTCGTCTTGCCCATTCTTGACTTAATGCTACTTAACTCAATTTTTTCGTCCTGAACAATCCCTTTTTGATTCTTTAGATTTTCATATCTTTGAATGTGTGCTTTCTGCTTAGTAGACCTTGCTCTTGCCCCACGCTGCATCCATTCAATTTCTTTTCGAAGAATGCTCTGACGCTTTCTCTCGCTTGCCTTGGCACTTGCCTCACGCTCAGCTTTTCTCTCCAAAAATCCTGAGTATTTTTCGTTGTAACTATAGATTTTTCCTTTATCAAGCTCGATAATCCTGTTAGTTACGCTGTCTAGGAAATATCTGTCATGAGTAACCATAACAAGCGCCCCCCTAAAACCGCGCAACTGATTTTCAAGCCATTCTGCCATTTCGCTATCCAAATGGTTAGTAGGCTCGTCCAAAATCAAAATATCACAAGGTGTAATCAATACAGAAACCAACGCCAGTCTCTTTCTCTGTCCACCTGAAAGCTCTGAAGTTTTCTGCTCAAAATCAGTAATTCCAAGTCTTGTCATCATCGCTTTAGCCTTAACCAATTCATC
>CABSZQ010000344.1 GCA_902482195.1 uncultured Haemophilus sp. | reverse complement strand
GTTTGGGTGTTCGAATTTCAACAGGTAAGTTAGTTGCTAGAACCCATGGCTCCTTTGCCGACGCTGAGTAGATTTTAGGTGACGGGTGGTGACAATGAGTCCGTGTCGAGCGCTGATTTTTTCGGCCTTTAGAGCGAGATTTATACAATAGAATTTGGCATGAGATTGGATTGCTTTTAGTCAGCCTCTTATAGCCTAAAGTCTTTGAGTGACTAGATGACATATCATGTAAGTTGCTGATAGGTTTCCAGTTTTCCGCTCCTAGGTCTGCATATTGTACTTTTCCTCTTACTCGACTTAACCAGTACCAACCCAGCTTCTCAACGGATTTATACCATGGCACTTTAAAGCCAGCATCACTGACAATGAGCGGTGTGGTGTTACTCGGTAGAATGCTCGCAAGGTCGGCTAGAAATTGGTCATGAGCTTTCTTTGAACATTGCTCTGAAAGCGGGAACGCTTTCTCATAAAGAGTAACAGAACGACCGTGTAGTGCGACTGAAGCTCGCAATACCATAAGTCGTTTTTGCTCACGAATATCAGACCAGTCAACAAGTACAATGGGCATCGTATTGCCCGAACAGATAAAGCTAGCATGCCAACGGTATACAGCGAGTCGCTCTTTGTGGAGGTGACGATTACCTAACAATCGGTCGATTCGTTTGATGTTATGTTTTGTTCTCGCTTTGGTTGGCAGGTTACGGCCAAGTTCGGTAAGAGTGAGAGTTTTACAGTCAAGTAATGCGTGGCAAGCCAACGTTAAGCTGTTGAGTCGTTTTAAGTGTAATTCGGGGCAGAATTGGTAAAGAGAGTCGTGTAAAATATCGAGTTCGCACATCTTGTTGTCTGATTATTGATTTTTCGCGAAACCATTTGATCATATGACAAGATGTGTATCCACCTTAACTTAATGATTTTTACCAAAATCATTAGGGGATTCATCAGTGTTAAACAAGCCTTTCTTCTGTAAGAAACCAAAAATAATCAAATGAACAATCCACGCCGAAATTATCGCCACAAATAAATCAATTGGATAATGCATCCCAAGGCGTACGCGACTAATTAACATTAATACGCCCCAAATTGTCATCGCTCCAATAAGCAATTCCGCTTTAAAAGAACGATTACCTAATAATTGGCTAAACCCTACGGCTAACATAAGCCAAGTCGCTGCGAAAATAGAATGCCCTGATGGAAAAGAATAACCCGTTTCATCTTCATAATGTGCTTTTAACCAGGCAGGTGTATCGGCTTGTGTGGAATAGAATTTATCCACTAATTTTGCACGTTCTGAGCGATCTTGATGATAAAAGGCATCCGTAGTACTTTTTGTTTTTTCCGCTAAATAAACAGTGAAGGGACGCGGCTCGGCAAAAACCGTTTTTAACCCTGTTTTAATCACTTGTGTGGATAAGACTGATAAGCCCATTACTATTACGCCCATAATCCACTGCTTACGATTTTCAAAAAGAAAACGGAAAAGCAAGGCAAATATAGCGCAAGTGATCAAAGCATAAGGTACACTGCCTGTTTCAGTTAAAAGATAAAGCCAGTAATCCCATTCCATTAATTGATTATTTCCATGCCAATGATAAGTAAAACCCCAAACAAAAAATGGTACAAGACAAAGTAATAATGTATATAATGACAACCTTTTAAACATTGTTTCCCCTCGACAAGTAAAATAAGGTTTGCATTTTAGCAGAATTACGTAAAAAGGATAAGTTATGTCAAAAATCCAACTGGTTACTCAAGCTAATTTACCAACTGAATACGGTATTTTCAAAATGGTCGGATTTGAGTTTCCTGATACAAAAAAAGAACACGTTGCCTTGGTTATGGGCGATATTTCAAATCAAGATGAGCCTGTACTCGCCCGTATTCATTCTGAATGTTTAACCGGCGATGCATTACATAGTTTAAAATGTGATTGCGGTTTTCAACTAGCTGCTGCATTGCGTCAAATTAGTGAAGCAGGTCGTGGCGTATTGATTTACCACCGAGAAGAAGGCCGAGGCATTGGTTTAATCAATAA
>CABSZQ010000343.1 GCA_902482195.1 uncultured Haemophilus sp. | reverse complement strand
GGGTAATAACGAATATTACGAGCAGGTCTTGCGTGTAATTGCATTGTTGGATAAGCCAGATTTAAAGGCGTTGCCACTTCACGGTGAAAAGTGGTATGAAATTGACGATATTCAAGACTTAAGTAACGCTGAAACTATTTTTGCGGAAAAGGAGAATCAGTTGGCTTGCTATCAAAAAAGATATGGTGGTTATTGGAGATTCCCTTCTTTGTTGGATTTTTGTTATTTGGTTAATCCTTTCTTTCCTTCTTTGAAGATGAAGAAAGAGATGCGGGCTAATTTTGATATTTTACTAAGTGAGTACCCTTCTGGGCTGAATGTAAACTCTCTATTAATTGCGAAATATTTCGGATTGGCACAACAATATGTTTGTCCGGGAAATGGTGCTGCCGAATTGATTAAGTATTTAGTGGATGAATTAACAGGTTGCTTGGGTGTTGTTTATCCGACTTTTGAGGAGTATCCTAATCGTATGCAGGAAGATAAGGTGATTGCTTATGTCCCACAGAATAAAGATTTTTCTTATACAGCTGATGATTTGATGGCATTTTTTGCAGTTCGTGAGGTTGCTGCTATTTTATTGATTAATCCGGATAATCCTTCTGGAAATTATATTTCAAAAGTTGATGTAGTTCATTTAGCTAAATGGTGTAAGGATAAGAAGGTAACATTGGTTGTCGATGAATCGTTTGTCGATTTTTCTGAACAATCAGTGGATAATACTTTGTTGACTAATGAAATACTTGAAGAAAACCCTAATTTGGTGGTTGTGAAGAGTATATCCAAATCTTACGGAGTACCAGGGTTACGGTTAGGAATTTTAGCTTCATCAAATTTGCTTTTGATCGATCGTGTACGCAAAAATGTTCCGATATGGAATATTAATTCATTTGCAGAGTTTTATATGCAGATATTTAATAAATATGAACAGGATTATAAACAGGCGTGTCGTTTGTTTATCCGTGAGCGAGATCGTTTTTATGTGGATTTACAGCAGATAGGTTATCTACGTGTCATACCTTCACAAGCAAACTATTTTTTGTGTGAGGTTATTAGTAAATATTCTTCTAAAGAATTGACTGAATTACTTTTGAATGAATATAATATTTTAATAAAAGACTGTGGAACGAAGAAGGCCTTCCGAAATGGCGAATATATACGAATAGCAGTACGTTCAACTTTAGACAACCAACGTTTAATAGATGCATTAAAAGAATTATAATTGTTAAAAAAGATGGCAATGAAAATAATAGACTTTGAAACGATACGAAATCTTTCCATATCTCCGGCTGATTGTGTAAAGTGGGTAGAAACAGCATTAAGAATGAAATATGATAGTTGTTTACCTCATAAAATTAGTATGACAATAGAACCGGATGTCTTTTTTAATACGATGCCATCTTATTTGCCTTCTTGTGGACGTTTTGGGGTTAAGGTCGTTTCTCGTTTTCCGAAACGTGAGCCTGCATTGGTTAGTGATATTTTGTTGTATGATGCGACAAATGGTGATTTTTTGGCACTGATGGATGGAAGTTGGATTACTGCGATGCGTACTGGTGCTGTTGCGGCATTGTCCATACAGTATTTGAGGACTTCTTCAGCTCGGGAATATGCATTTATGGGACTAGGCAACACTGCTCGGGCAACACTGTTGTGCTTGATGGCTGTGTTAGAGGGGCCGTTGAACATTCGTCTTTTGTCTTATAAAGGGCAAGAGCTGGAGTTCATGAAGCGCTTTAAAGAATATTCTCGATTAAATTTTTCTATTTTTGAAAATGTGGAAGATTTGATTACAGGTGCAGATGTGGTTGTATCTTGCGTAACTGTTGCACATGGTCAGTTTGCATCGGATACATGTTTTAAGTCGGGAGTATTGGTCGTACCGGTTCATACGCGTGGATTTCAGAATTGCGATTTATTCTTCGATCAGATTTTTGCTGATGATGTCGCTCATGTAGAAGGATATACGGGCGAACTCATCAAACTGTTTAAACTGATTAAAATATTTAAATCCTTCTACATGAGCGACATCATC
>CABSZQ010000342.1 GCA_902482195.1 uncultured Haemophilus sp. | reverse complement strand
AAAGCGGACGACTTAAATGCCATACGCCTTCAGGTGTCGCCATAATAATTTCAAAGGTATCAGGATCATTTAATTTACCTGCTTTTCCTAGGTGTTTGACCAACACTTTTTTCACACCTTTGGCCACTAATGCATTGGCGGCTTTCAGCACATCGTCAAACGTATTGATAGGGAAGTCAGAAAGCGTACGAAGTTCGGAAAGATTTGGGGTCATGATATCCGCACGTGGAATGGCTTTTTCAATTAAGCGTTCACGTACACCATCAGCTACTACGCAGACTTTTTCGGCATTTGGCATCACTGGATCACACAAGTAAAGTGCATTTGGGTTACGAGCTTTGATTTTCTCTAAAGCATAGATAATTTGATCAACTTGTTCCGCTGAACCTAAATAGCCAGAAAGTAACGCATCACATTCTTGCAGTTTTCCAATGGCATCTAAACCGTTGGCGATCTCACCAATTTGTTCTTGTGGAATCACCATTCCCGTCCATTTGCCATATTGAGTGTGATTAGAGAATTGCACGGTATTGAGTGCCCACACGTCTACACCTAAGAGCTGCATTGGAAAGGTCGCAGATTTATTACCAGCGAAACCATAAACTACGTGAGATTGGATTGCTAATACGTTTTTCATTTTGAGTTCTCCTTTTATATTATTTTAGGCATTGATGCTGTTTCTTGCATCCATGCTACATTTTTTCAAAACACAAAAAAGAGCGGTTAAACTAACCGCTCTTTTTCTATTTTATTAACAATAACCGTAAGACATTAAACGTTCATAACGTCTTTCTAATAAGCCATCTTTGTCGAAGGTATCGAGTTCGTTTAGTTCTTCAACAAGGCATTGTTTTAAATTACGTGCCATTTCATGATAATTACGATGTGCACCACCTAATGGCTCTTGAACGATATTATCAATTAAACCTAACTCTTTTAAACGAGGTGCGGTTAAGCCCATGACTTCTGCTGCGGTTGACGCTTTTTCTGCGCTTTTCCATAAGATAGAAGCACAGCCTTCAGGTGAAATAACGGAATAAGTTGAATATTGCAACATATTCACTTTGTCACCTACACCAATGGCTAATGCACCACCGGAACCGCCTTCACCAATTACGGTACAGATAACAGGCACTTTTAAGGTAGACATTTCACGTAAGTTACGAGCAATCGCTTCAGATTGACCACGTTCTTCTGCACCAATGCCCGGGTAAGCCCCTGGTGTGTCGATAAAGGTAATAATAGGTAAGTTGAAACGCTCAGCCATTTGCATTAAACGTAACGCTTTACGATAACCTTCAGGTGCAGGCATACCAAAGTTACGAGTCACTTTGTCTTTTACTGTACGACCTTTTTGGTGGCCGATAATCATTACTGCGCGACCATCTAAACGAGCAAGACCACCTACGATTGCTTTATCATCTGCAAAGGCACGATCGCCTGCAAGTTCTTGGAAATCAGTAAAAATATGTTCGATATAATCAAGCGTGTATGGACGATTTGGGTGACGTGCCATACGAGAAACCTGCCATGCATCAAGATTTGCAAAGGTTTTTTTGGTTAATTCATCGCTTTTCTTTTGTAAGCGTTTAATTTCATCGTGTAAATCAATTTTGTCATCAGATGCTGAACGTAGCGCTTCAATTTTGGCTTCAAGTTCAGCAATAGGTAATTCAAAATCTAAATATTCTTGGCTCATTTCTTATCCTAAAATATCGTCAAAAGTTGCCCGCACTTTATCAAGATTTAAGGTGCGGTGCAAATGGTTTTCACTGGTTGGAGCGGATTATAAATATTCCTTTTTTAGTAATGATAACAAAAACAAAAATGCGGAACAAATCACGACGGAAGGTCCCGCAGCGGTATCATAAAAGGCGGAAAGGAATAACCCGCCAACGACGGAAAGCATACTGATTAAAATGGCAATAAATACCATTTGTTCAGGTGTTTTGGCAAAACGTCTTGCTGTTGCGGCGGGAATAATTAATAGCGATGTAATAATCAGGGCTCCAACAAACTTCATACTTAATGCAAT
>CABSZQ010000341.1 GCA_902482195.1 uncultured Haemophilus sp. | reverse complement strand
ATTTTTCCGCGTAACGGTAGGATCGCTTGATATTCACGGTCTCGCGCCTGTTTGGCCGAGCCGCCCGCAGAGTCACCCTCTACTAAGAATAATTCAGTTTTTTCTAAATTTTGTGATGCACAATCAGCTAATTTACCCGGTAGAGCAGGACCACTCACTAATTTTTTACGCACGACTTTTTTTGCGGCATTCAGACGACGTTGTGCAGAACTGATCGCCATTTCAGCTAAGCGATCTGCATCTTGTATGTTTTGATTTAACCATAAACTGAAGGCATCTTTTAAAACACCCGCAACAAAGACCGCACTTTGACGGGAAGATAAACGTTCTTTGGTTTGGCCGGCAAATTGAGCATCTTGCATTTTTAGTGAAAGAATATAAGCACAGCGATCCCAAATGTCGTCTGCAGTTAATTTCACGCCACGTGGTAATTTATTGCGGAATTCGCAATATTCAGTCATGGCATTGAGCAAGCCTTGGCGAAGACCATTCACATGTGTTCCGCCTTGTACTGTTGGAATCAAGTTTACATAGCTTTCTGCAATAAGCTCACCACCTTCTGGTAACCATAATAATGCCCAGCTTACAGCTTCTGTGGATCCTTTAAACTCGCCGACAAAAGGTTTTTCAGGTAAGGTTTCAAAACCATTCACCGCTTCGGTTAAGTAATCGGATAAACCATCTTGATAACACCACACATCTTCGGTGTTATTCACTTTATCGACAAATTTAATCTCTAAGCCTGAACAAAGTACGGCTTTAGCTCGTAATAAGTGACGTAAACGACTAACAGAAAAATTTTTGCTATCGAAATATTTTGGATTCGGTTTGAAGTGAACGGTGGTACCGGTTGTACGTCTGCCACAAGTCCCGACGACCTCTAATTCTTCTACTTTTACACCATTTTCAAAGGCAATTTTATACACTTCGCCGTTACGCTTAACTTGAATATCAACACGTTCAGAAAGGGCATTCACGACAGAAATCCCTACCCCGTGTAAGCCACCTGCAAATTCATAGTTTTTATTCGAGAATTTACCGCCTGCATGAAGCTTAGTTAAGATCACTTCCACACCTGAAACCCCTTCAGTTGGGTGAATATCCACAGGCATCCCGCGTCCATTATCAATGACTTCAAGCGATTGCTCCGCATGTAAAATCACTTCAACTTTGGTGGCAAAACCCGCAAGGGCTTCGTCCACACTGTTATCAATAACTTCTTGTGCAAGATGATTTGGACGAGTCGTGTCCGTGTACATGCCAGGGCGAATTTGCACCGGTTCGAGATCTTTTAGAACCGTAATTTCTTGAGCAGAATAATTTGTAGTCATTTTTAAAATTAGTTACTTATTTATAAAAAAATCAGCGTGATTTTATCAAAAAATGACGCATTTAGAAAATCAAAGATGAGAAAAGGGAAGGATACTACATTAACTAAAAGTGCAGTCAAAATTTGACGTGAATTTTGACCGCACTTTGGATTCATTTGAACCTATTTAATCTGCTATAGATTGAGTTATCTCAGTACTAAGCTTTTGTTTTTGTGGCTAAATATTCCTGCAAGCCTTTATCTCTCAATTTGCAGCTCGGGCATTCTCCACAGCCTCCTTCAACACCTTCGTAGCAAGTGTGAGTGTGTTGACGAATATAATCTAACGCACCTAATTCATCGGCTAATGCCCAAGTTTGTGCTTTGGTAAGATACATTAACGGTGTTTTTAAATTGAAGGGATAATCCATGGCTAAATTAAGGGTGACATTCATGGATTTGATAAACACATCACGACAATCCGGATAGCCACTGAAATCTGTTTCACATACGCCCGTGATAATATCATTAATACCTTGTCCTTTTGCGTAAATCGCTGCATACAATAAGAAGAGTGCATTGCGGCCATCCACAAAGGTATTCGGTAATTCACCGTCTTTTTGTTCAATATCAGCATTGGCATCCATTAAGGCATTATGGGTAATGGATTTGATAACTGATGTATCAATCAACGTTTGTTTTACACCCAGATCCTGAGCGATCCAACGGGCTTTTTC
>CABSZQ010000340.1 GCA_902482195.1 uncultured Haemophilus sp. | reverse complement strand
CTTCTTTAGTCTTAGCTCTAGATGGTGGTAAAGCCTATAGCGATCTGATTATGCTACTGGTGATATCACATATTCCCGTGTTTATTATTGATAGTATCGTCAGCGTCGGTGTAGTCTTATTGTTAAACAAAATGTATCCAACAGCGCTCAGTGTGGTGAAATGAATTTCCTTGCTATTTTTCAACCGCACTTACGATTAATTTATGTGTTTTTGTGTGGACTTATCGTCAGCACAATGACACAT
The DNA here is from genome assembly GCA_902482195.1 of uncultured Haemophilus sp. Lineage (GTDB taxonomy): Bacteria > Pseudomonadota > Gammaproteobacteria > Enterobacterales > Pasteurellaceae > Haemophilus_D. The sequence continues at coordinate 1,819 of CABSZQ010000340.1, read as the reverse complement.
ATTTCAACGCTTATTATCCTTAATCTGATCGTATTCAGCGGATTACTTATTACGCTAATTCGCTGTCAAAAATCCCTTGCTGGTTATTTCAAATATTGGCTGAAACTAAATCTCTTTACTCTACTCGTTTGGTTAACCTTAAGCTGGAAAATCACTGAGCAAGGTTTAGTATTAAATCCAATGGGCATTCAGCTCGCGCTGCTCATCACCTTACGTTTCAATTTGATTTTAAGTTTAACTCGACTCTTGTTAATTGATATGAACGAGAGCCTTTTATTGCAAGCATTATGCCGTTTGCCATTGCCTGAAAAACTACTTCACCTCTTTGTTCTCACTGTGCGCTATATTTCAGTGTTCAGTGAAGTACATAAAAAGATGGATATGGCAATGCGTGCACGCGGATACCAGCCAAAACTTAATAGCAGAACCTTATTTATCGCCGCGCAACGTGTGGCATTATTATTAATTCATGCACTCGTTAAAGCAGAAAAAACAGAAATGGCGCTAAAAGCCCGTGGCTTTCAGCTACATGAGATGAAAAAAACACAGGATAAATCTTGATGAACGTCCTCGAAGTCAAACAATTACAGATCATGCGTAACCAACGCGTGATTATTGATCACCTTTCTTTTGATCTCCATGAAGGTCATCGTCTTTTTTTACAAGGTGATATTGGTTGTGGGAAATCAACCCTATTACACTGCCTATTAGGCTTTATCCCATACCAACAAGGTGAGATTCGCTGGTTCGACAATACCTGCCGCCAAGAAAAAGATTTTGTACCACTACGTGGAAAGATCGGCATCTGTTTCCAACACGCGGGCGATCAACTTTTTGGTCCAACCGTACTTGATGATGTAGCCTTTGGTCCACTTAATCAAGGATTAAACCGAGATGAAGCCTATCAAATTGCATTACAGCAATTGGAACGTCTAAATATTGTTGGGTTAAAAGATCGCTCTGTGAATACCTTATCTGGTGGTGAACAAAACTTTACTGCATTGGCTGGCGTGCTAGCGATGCAACCAAGAGTATTGTTGTTGGATGAACCAACCAACGGACTGGATGTAAAAAATATTGCCAAACTGACCGCACTTTTACGTGAACTACAGTTACCAATGCTCATTGCCTCACATGATTTACGCTTCAGTGAAACACTCGCCGATTCCTGTTTGTCTTTGGCCACAGACAACGATGGCTAAATGTGCTCATATTGCATGAGAAAATAATTCAATAGAAAACGGGCGAACCATTAAGTTCGCCCGTAATTCATTTATGGCGCTAATCAAGCCACAAGTGCGGTTTCTTTTAAGCGATTTTTTAATTTCGCATATTCAGTTACCACATAGCGTTCAGCCCAGGCTTGGTCTTCGATTTTATCAATACGAACCGCGCTGTATTTATATTCCGGCGTTCTAGAACCCGGATTCAAATGTTCAGCGGTTAATTCGTTACATTTACCGATCCACCATTGATAGGTCATATAACAAGCGCCTTTGTTGGTACGAGTGCTGACATCTGCGCGAGAAATCACTTTACCGCGTGATGATGCAATCCAAACCAAGTCGTTGTTTTTAATGCCTAATTCTTTGGCGTCTTGATCGTTCATTTGTACGAATCCTGGTTCATCAGCAAGTGCCGCAAGTGCACGGCAGTTACCGGTCATAGAACGGCAGGAGTAGTGACCCACTTCACGTACGGTAGAAAGTATCAATGGGAATTCTTCAGAGAGATCTTCCATTGGTGGTTCCCAGTCGCAAGCAAAGAACTCAGCTTTGCCGTTTGGACGGTCGAAGATTTGGCCTTTATACAAGTATGT
>CABSZQ010000339.1 GCA_902482195.1 uncultured Haemophilus sp. | reverse complement strand
GTTTATTGCGGTATTGGTTGAGAAGGCAGAAGCGTTTTATCAACTAAATCGCGAACAATTAGATAAGCTACCCTTCTACAGTTGTAAGTTAAAACTCCTAGATGAACATCTTCATCTGGATAAGAAATAATAACTCAAACCCCGTTTACAAGACGGGGTTTTTACTTTATATTGTGTTCCAAGGCTCGTAACCTTACCAAAAGCGGAAGTCCGCACCCGAAAGCATAGCGGTTTTTTTATGCGTAAAATTTGTGATCTCGTTTAGTTTTATTGCCATTAAGACTTAACACGCATAAATCCAATTTCATCTATGCCGAGTGGGCGGAGAATACAACACCCGAAAGGGGAATAATCCCGGCCGACTTTTGGCGGTTTACGAACCACTCGGCGCCCTATTATGGGTAAACATCGTAAATATCCAAAAGGAGTCAGAAATGGCTAATCAAATCTCAACTCAAACAATTTCATTCAACAATCAGTCATTAATTACCGTTGAACAAAATGGCAATCACTATGTTGCTATGAAACCAATTTGTGAAAATATTGGTCTTGCATGGGAACCTCAAGTATTACGTATCAAACGTGATGAAGTTCTTTCTCAAGGTATGATCGTTATGATCATACCTACTAATGGCGGCAACCAAAATATGATTTGCCTACCAATCGAATATTTAAACGGCTGGTTATTTGGTATTGATATTAATCGTTGTAAACCAGAAATCCGTGACACATTAATCAAATACAAAAAAGAGTGTTATCAAGCGTTACATGATTATTGGTTTAATGGTAAAGCAGAACGTAAAACCACGGTAGATGATCGCACGGGCCTACGCAATGCCGTGAATATGCTAGTGAGCAAGAAAGGATTAATTTATTCTGACGCTTACCATTTAATTCACCAACGCTTTAATGTGGAATCAATTGAAGATCTAACTTTTGAGCAATTACCGAAAGCGGTTGAGTATGTTCACAGAATCGTGCTTGAGGGAGAGTTGATTACAACGCCTAAAAAAGATGAGTGCTTTAATTTTGAATTTACCGAGCATGAACTCCAACAGCTTGTTTGGGCGTGGTTTGCTTTATTGCGCGGCACCGAGCTTTGCCAAATACTTCACCCGGCATTAAAAAAAATTGGTTCGCACTACGCCGCCTCCGTTTATGGCGTGGCTTACGAATATCGTAGCACTCTCCGTCAGGAACATAACGTATTAACACGCATTACGGAACAATTTGAATGCGAGCAAGGTAATAACTGGCGCGTATTAAAACACCTTCGAGCCTACAACCCTAAAGCAACAGGATTTCAGCTAGATATTCTATAAAACACCACAAAATACGAAACCAAGGTCTTGATACTTAATCAGTGTTTTATTAGTATCTACTCATACTTAATTAGTAAGGAGTGATAATTATGACTGTAAGATTTATATCATTCATTGTAAAAATATTATTATTTTTGACAGTATGCTTAACTCCATTGTTTTTATTTACTAAACCTTGGGGTGTTTATGTATTTTGCGTTGTCATGATTACGCTCATTGCTTGGTGTTTGCGTATTATCTTTGATAGCAAACTGACAAAGCAGCAAAAAATAGATAGACTATTTGGTAATACATATTAGTCGGATTTAATTCAACAAAGCTCGCCTTTTGGCGGGCTTTTTTTATGGGATAAATTTACAAAATGGCATCTACGGTATCTGATTTATTAGTCCGCCTAGGCGTTGACGATGCAAAATTTAGAAGTGGCTTAAATGTCGCAGAGGCTCGCGCTAAAAGTTTTTCAATTCGTACAACCCAATATTTGAAGAACATCGAAAATGCCGCTAACTCGATAGAAAAAATCAATTATCGATTGTTTAATTTTTCGGTGGCTAGTGTTGGTCTTGGCACATTAAAAAACTATGTTGATGGCTATACCGAGGTAAAAAACAAGTTAGCACTGGTGGAAAGTGCATCATTTAGCAGCCAGCGCGGGTTACAGTCACTCTTTGATATATCATTAAAGACCAACCAGAGCTTAGAGGCGACATCAAGCATTTATCAACGTTTTGCGCAAAATGCGCAGGCATTGGGGATTAATCA
>CABSZQ010000338.1 GCA_902482195.1 uncultured Haemophilus sp. | reverse complement strand
CAGGCTTTTTGTCTATATATACAGAGAAAAAAGTAAGCTATATTCTTAAATCACTTTCGAGTTTGAGAATATTCTTTTAGTAATTAAACATTTAGAGGAAGGTTATGGTAACCATTCGTTTATCTCGTGGCGGAGCTAAAAAACGCCCATTTTATCAAATCGTAGTAACTGACAGTCGTTCACCACGTGACGGTCGTTTCATTGAGCGTGTAGGTTTCTTCAACCCAATCGCACAAGGTAACGCAGAGCGTCTTCGTGTTGATCTTGAGCGTGTAAACCACTGGGTTGCTCAAGGTGCTTCACTTTCAGACCGTGTTGCGACTTTGGTAAAAGAAGCTCAAAAAGCATAATCTCGCTTTTTGATTTAGTTCTTAAACTAAGATAGGTGAAAAATATGGAACAACAACGCATTGAAGTTGTGGGCAAATTAGGCTCAACCTACGGTATCCGTGGGTGGTTACGTATTTATTCATCAACAGAACAAGCTGAAAGCATTTTTGATTATCAACCTTGGTTTTTAAAAATCAAAGGTGAATGGCAGCCAACTGAATTAGAAAACTGGCGTCATCATAATCACGAAATCATCGTTAAATTAAAAGGCGTTGATGATCGTGAAGCCGCACAAATTTTAGCCAATGTTGAAATTGGTGTGGATTTATCTGTTTTCCCTGAACTGGAAGAGGGCGATTATTACTGGCACGATTTGATCGGTTGTTCAGTCGTCAACCTAGAAGGTTATACAATGGGAACGGTAACAGAGATGATGGAAACCGGTTCTAATGATGTGTTAGTGGTGAAAGCCAATACCAAAGATGCTTTTGGAAAACAAGAGCGGTTAATTCCGTTCTTGTATGAACAAGTAGTTAAAAGAGTCGATCTCACCACGAAAACAATTGAAGTGGATTGGGACGCTGGTTTCTAATCTCAAGTATGCACAAACGTAATGTAGTAGGCTTTTTATGTGGATAGGGGTGATTTCATTATTCCCCGAAATGTTTAAAGCGATTACGGAATTTGGGGTTACAGGTAGAGCCGTAAAACATAATCTTCTGCAAGTAGAATGTTGGAATCCAAGAGATTTTACATTCGACAAGCATAAAACCGTGGATGACCGTCCTTATGGTAGTGGTCCGGGAATGCTGATGATGGTGCAACCTTTACGGGATGCGATTCATGCTGCGAAAGCAGCGGCAGGAGAAGGCGCAAAGGTGATTTACCTTTCGCCACAAGGACGTAAACTCGATCAAGGCGGCGTAACCGAGCTTGCTCAAAATCAGAAATTGATTTTGGTATGTGGACGTTACGAAGGTATTGATGAGCGATTGATTCAAACTGAAATTGATGAAGAATGGTCAATCGGGGATTATGTTCTGACCGGTGGGGAATTGCCGGCAATGACATTAATTGATGCTGTTGCGCGTTTTATTCCCGGTGTATTAGGCAAACAAGCCTCCGCAGAAGAAGATTCTTTTGCAGACGGTTTATTAGATTGCCCGCATTACACCAGACCGGAAGTGTTAGAAGGATTAACTGTACCACCCGTGCTGATGTCGGGACATCACGAAGAAATTCGGAAATGGCGATTAAAACAATCGCTACAAAGAACGTGGCTCCGACGCCCTGAGCTCTTAGAAGGCCTAGCTCTGACTGACGAACAACGTAAACTGTTAAAAGAGGCGCAAGCCGAGCATAACAGTTAGTTTCAGTTACATCTAGGATCAATAAAGGATCAAACAATGTCTAACATTATCAAACAACTTGAACAAGAACAATTAAAACAAAACGTACCTAGCTTCCGCCCAGGTGATACTTTAGAAGTTAAAGTATGGGTAGTTGAAGGTAGCAAACGTCGTTTGCAAGCATTCGAAGGCGTGGTTATTGCAATTCGTAACCGTGGTTTGCATTCAGCATTCACTTTACGTAAAATTTCTAACGGTGTAGGTGTTGAGCGTGTATTCCAAACTCACTCACCAGTTGTAGATTCAATCACTGTTAAACGTAAAGGTGCAGTACGTAAAGCTAAACTTTACTACTTACGTGAACGTTCAGGTAAATCTGCTCGTATTAAAGAGCGTTTGGGCGAATAATT
>CABSZQ010000337.1 GCA_902482195.1 uncultured Haemophilus sp. | reverse complement strand
GAGAAAAAACCTTCAACGCTGTTCGTTTCGCCATCAATATGAAAGAAGAGCACAGCAAGGATGTGAATATTAAATTATTCTGCTTTTCTGATGCGATTTTATGCGGTATTGCTGGGCAAAACCCAAATGAAGGTTTCAATATCCAACAACTTATCGATATTTTAGCGTCACAAGGTGCTGAAATTAAATTATGCACCAGCTGCGTAAAAGCACGTGGTTTATTAGAGGCTAAATTAATTGATGGCGTGACTCTTGGTACTTTAGCTGATGTTTCTGAATGGACATTATGGGCGGATAAAGTTTTAACGTTCTAAAATAATAAGATAAAGAATAAAGTGCGGTGAAATTTCACCGCATTTTTTATGGAAATCCCTCAGCTAAATCCCTACAATAGGGGCACTCTAATGTTTCCACAAAAATAAAAAATGAGCCAAAAATCAACCGCACTTAATGCCATTTCATTACCCTTAAATCAAGTCAATTTAATTGAAGCTTCTGCAGGTACAGGGAAAACCTATACCATCGGTTCTATCTATCTTCGATTACTTTTGCAGGCGGGTGAGAATCGTTTTTCTCGTCCGTTAAATGTGGAAGAAATTTTGGTGGTAACCTTTACTGAAATGGCGACGGAAGATTTAAAACGTAAAATTCGGGAACGTTTAACAGCGGCAATTTCGGTTTTTTCTGAATATTATGAGACAAAAGATAAGGCGATTTTTACTGGGGAACATCAATTTTTAGCGGAATTGTTGCCCTATTTAAAGGATATTCCGACCGCACTTCGTCGCTTAAAGCTAGCCGAACAAAATTTAGATTTAGCCTCCATTTATACCATTCACGGTTTTTGTCGCCGAATGCTGATGCAACATGCTTTCAATTCAGGCGTGCATTTCAATTTAAAACTTCTCAAAGATCAGTCTGATTTACTTAAACAATTTGCGAATGAATTTTGGCGAGAGCATTTTTATGATTTACCTTTCCATTTGGCTGCATTTATCTCAAAAGAATTAAAGTCGCCAGAAGAGATATTGAATGATTTAGGCTCAAATATTGGAAATGATTTTTCTGTACAACTTGATAAGCCAGAGCTGTTAGAACTGCCATTAAAAGAATTTTTACAAAAAGATATTGCGAAGAATGCGGAAATTATTGAACAGATTAAAGACACTTGGTTAGAAAGTGCGGTTGAAATTCGCGATCTTTTTGATGAAGAAGTCGTAAAAAAAGAGAAATCTTGTTTAAATGGAAAAACACATTCAAGCAAAACAATTTTATCACTTGTAGATGAAGTCACATCATGGGCAAAAAATAGAGCAGATATCACCTTAAACGAAACATTAGTAAAAAAATTTACGCAATCGGCTTTAGATAACGCCGTCAAAGCAGATTTTAAGAAAAAAGGGGTGAGAATAACGCATCCGGCCTTTGAAGAGATTGAAGCTTTAATTGAAGAAATTCAACCAAGTGGTTTATTTAAAAAAATCATTCTCTATCACTATCGTCAAGGCATTCAAAAGAAACTTCTTGAATACAAAGCGAATCATCCTGAAAAATCCTTTGATGATTTATTACGCTTATTGAAAGAAGCACTATATGGTGAGGGTGGAGAACAGTTAGCGGAATTAATTCGTTTTCAATATCCTTTTGCCATGATTGACGAGTTCCAAGATACGGATGCGTTGCAGTATCAAATTTTCTCGAAAATTTATCGTAATGAAAGCGCATCTGGCAATGTTGGCTTTATGATGATCGGGGACCCAAAACAGGCGATTTATCGCTTCCGTGGTGCCGATATTTTCACTTATTTAAAAGCAGCGGACGAAGCGAGCGAGCGTTTTAACTTAGGCACAAACTATCGTTCTTCTCAGCCTTTAGTGGAAGGGGTAAATCGATTATTTGATTTTAAAAATGCGCCTTTTATTTATGAAAATATTAAATTTTTAAATGTCGGCGCAGCCAAGAAAAATCTTGTTTTTCAGTTAAATAATCAGCCTGAGCCAGCATTCCGTTTTTACATTAATGATGAAGACAAATCCACCCAGCAAGATTATGCGAAAGCTTGCGCAATATCTATTCAGCAATGGTTAAAAAG
>CABSZQ010000336.1 GCA_902482195.1 uncultured Haemophilus sp. | reverse complement strand
GGATAACGCAAAGCCAATTAGAAATTAAAGGGAATGTGAGTGGTATTCTGTTAGCGGAAGAAAATTTAACCTTAACTGGCAAAGGGAGAATAAGCGGTGCAGTGATTACAGGTGGTTCGCTTAAGTTAGAGGAGGGCGTGACGGTGGCTTACGGTAAAGCCGTGGTAACAAAACTCGTACAAGAATATAGCCAATGGCGTTTGGTGGATAAAAGTTGGAGTGATTTAAGTGCGCAAGATCAAAGTGAATAATGGCATGTCGTTAATGTCACTTTTATTAGCCTTATCGATTTTCAGCGGGTTGTTTTTGATCTTTAATCGGTGGACGACCGAGCAACGGAAAAGTGCGGTCAGACTTTTTCAAGAATTTCAGGCGATTCAAATTGCTGAAAATCAGGCTCAACGACAGTTTTTAGGCTTGTCTTGTGAAAATAGCGTACAACAAAATGGCATTCAATTTGCAATTCAATGCAGTCATCATCAAGTGAATATACGCTATCCTCAAGGTGAATTTTTATTGAAAACCGAGTAAAATAACGCATTGTTTTTGCTTTCAAAAGGGCGTTACTTTGTTCGTTACTTATTATTCAAACCAACCAGAAATTCAAAAGGATATTTTAGTTTCGCTGTTGGAAAATTTACCGCAACATGATCCGTTTCAATCTGACATTGTGTTGGTGCAAAGTCCGGGTATGGCACAATGGTTGCAAATGGAAATTGCTAAAAAACGCGGCGTTGCAGCGAATTTTCAATTCCCGATGCCTTCCAGTTTTATTTGGAAACTTTATGCCGATAATTTGCCCAATGTTTCCACGCAAAACCCTTTTGAAAAAGATTCAACGTTATGGCGATTAATGCGATTAATCCCTATTTTTTTAAAGCAAAAAGAATTTGAACCGTTAAAAAAATATTTAGCGTCTTCACCTGCATCAGAACAGCAAAAACTTTATCAATTAAGCCTAAAAGTTGCCGATTTATTTGACCAATATCTCGTCTATCGTCCCGAATGGATTGCCGCATGGGAAGAAAATAACGATGAAAAGATCTTGGCTCAAATTAATCAGCCAAAGCAGGGGGGGGCGGCGTTAAATCCTACCTTTCTTTCTCAAATTAAAGGCAATATTCACTGGCAGGGAATTTTATGGCGAGCCTTGGTGGATGATGTCCAACGTGATTTCGGTGGAAAAGCAAAGCATCGTGCTGCACTCAATCAACAATTTTTAGCATTATGTCGTGATCCCAATGCGACACTCAACTTACCAGAACGTATTTTTATTTTTGGTATTCCGGCATTGCCAACGGTTTATCTCAATATTTTCCAAGGTATTTCAGCTAAAACAGACGTGCATTTATTCTTCAATAATCCATGTCAAGAATATTGGGGCGACTTGCGAGATCTGAGTAAATCCTATTTATTAGAAAGACAGCGTTTCGTGCAAGCAAGTGATGATGTGAAGCCTTTAATTTCAGCCGAGCAAGTGTCATGGGAACCTGCTGACCTTGATTATACCAATCAACAAGAAGAATTGTTCAGCGGAAATCCGCTTTTAGCCTCTTGGGGAAAAATGGGACGAGATTTTCTCTATCAATTAGTGCGTGATGAAGAAAATATTCAAGCCATTTCTCGTGATTACTATGCAGAACTTCCAGAAAAAACGTTGCTAGGACAGATCCAAAATCAAATTTTGACGTTAAGCCATGGTGCATTAAATGTAGCGAAAAATGACCGCTCTTTGATCATGAAATCTTGCCATAGTGCCATGCGAGAAGTTGAAGTGCTGCATGATTATTTGTTGGATTTATTCAATCAAAATCAGCATAAGCCAAAAGAAGAACAGATTACACCAAAAGATGTGGTAGTCATGGTTGCCGATGTTAATCAATATACGCCTTATATTCAGGCTGTCTTTGGTGCGAATAGTGCAGATGCACTCGCTATTCCATTCTCAATTTCGGACAGTAAATTGTCTGAAAGTGATGTGATCGTATCAAGCTATCTTTCTCTGTTAAATTTAAGAGAAAGTCAGTTTGGCGCGGAAGAGGTGCTGGCTTTATTGGATATTCCCTGCTATCCGTGAGCGTTTTAACATTGCA
>CABSZQ010000335.1 GCA_902482195.1 uncultured Haemophilus sp. | reverse complement strand
GGGTTGGATCGTCCGTAGGTGCCACAGTTAAGCTTTCAATGTTAAATGCACGTTGGGAAAATAAGCCGACCACACGAGATAATGCACCGGATTCATTTTCTAATAAAACAGATAAAATTCTACGCATTATTCGTTCTCCTCTTGTGGTTTGCTTAAAATCATCTCATTCATCGCCCCGCCGCGAACTTGCATTGGGTAAACGTGTTCGGTTTCATCAACGTTAATATCAACAAAGACCAATTTATTTTTAATGCTGAAGGCTTCTTGTAATTTGCTTTCTAATTCATCTGGTGTCGAAATTTGAATCCCCACATGACCATAAGATTCTGCTAACTTCACGAAATCCGGTAAAGAATTCATATAAGTTTGAGAATGGCGACCAGAGTAAATCAAATCTTGCCATTGTTTCACCATGCCTAAGAAGTGGTTGTTCAAACAAATCACTACAACTGGAATACCATATTGTGTTGCCGTTGAAAGCTCTTGGATATTCATTTGAATACTACCATCGCCCGTTACACAAACTACAGTTGCGTCAGGATGCGCAAGTTTCACCCCTAATGCTGCAGGTAAACCGAAGCCCATCGTACCCGCACCACCTGAATTGATCCAACGACGCGGTAAATCAAACGGATAATGTAATGCAGCAAACATTTGGTGTTGCCCTACATCCGATGCCACATAAGCTTGGCCTTTTGTAATGCGATATACCGCTTCCATCACTTGCTGTGGTTTGATGACGCCTGAAGTGCGGTCGAAATCCAAGCATTTTTTCGCTTTCCATTCATCGATTTGTTTCCACCAATCTTCCAAGTGATTTTGCGGACGCGAACCGATTTCTTCACCTAATAAACTTAAGAATTCATCCAATACATTTTTCGCGTTACCTACAATTGGAATAGCCGCAGGTACGTTTTTAGAAATAGAGGTTGGGTCAATATCAATCTGAATCACTTTTGCATTCGGGCAATATTTATCTAAGTTGTTAGTGGTTCGGTCATCAAAACGTACCCCAACACCAAGGATTAAATCACTTTCATGCATCGCTGTATTAGCTTCATAAGTCCCGTGCATCCCAAGCATGCCTAAAAATTGTTTGTCCGTACTTGGGTACACGCCTAATCCCATCAACGATGAGGTAACCGGCAAATTTAAACGTTGTGCAAATTGTGTTAATTCTTCATGACAGCCTGCCGCAATTGCTCCACCACCCACGAATAAAACTGGTTTTTTAGCCACTAATAATGCTTTTAACGCTTTCTTAATTTGACCTTTGTGACCATTTACCGTTGGATTATAAGAACGAAGCTCAACAGATTTTGGATATTCGTAAGGATATTTTAATGTTGGGTTTACGGTATCTTTTGGAATATCTACAACAACGGGACCTGGACGGCCTGTTGAAGCAATATAAAAGGCTTTTTTCAAGATACCCGGAATGTCTTCAGCTTTTTTAACGATAAAGCTGTGTTTAACCACTGGGCGAGAAATCCCCACCATATCACATTCTTGGAACGCATCACGACCGATTAAGCTACTCATTACCTGACCTGAAATGATCACCATTGGCACAGAATCAGTATAAGCGGTCAAAATACCTGTAATCGCATTGGTCGCACCTGGTCCTGATGTGACTAACACACAACCCACTTTACCGGTCGCACGTGCATAACCATCTGCCATATGTACCGCAGCTTGCTCATGACGAACTAAAATATGCTCAATCCCACCAAGAGTATGAATTGCATCATAAATATCCAATACGGCACCGCCTGGATAACCAAATAAATACTCAACGCCTTCGTCACGCAAAGACTGAACCACCATTTCCGCACCGGATAATTTCTTCATATTTTACTCCTAAAACTGACCGCACTTTTATTTGTTACGATTCGTGTCAAAACAATGGAAACATCATACCGAAAGAAAATGGCTTGTCCAGCATGAGAAAAGTCTAAAAAAATGAATTAAAAAGCATTAAACACTAACAAAATGAAAATATTAAGATTTTAATAAAGATAATTAATATAAAAGACAGAAAATCGTAGTTTTATATGGAGTTTTATAAAAATAAAAATTTTTTATTCTTTTATTCAAA
>CABSZQ010000334.1 GCA_902482195.1 uncultured Haemophilus sp. | reverse complement strand
CATGAAAGCCATGTACAAAACTGCACCAAGCGTAGCACCTGAACCACCGATCGTGGTGAAAGCGTTGTTGAATTCACCGGCATAGGCATGGAAACCGCCGGCAACGTTTGAGGCCATGTTTGCCAAAACGAATGCGCTCGTGAAGCTTGTAATGATCGTTGCGCCATGGATACCGAAGAACCAAAGACCATGAATCAAGAAGACAATGATCAAAACGCCCCACCAAGTGTCGACCAATCCTGATACGAATGAGAACGGAACGTAAAGCAAGTTGAAGATGTCAGTGTTTCATATGATCAAAACGGCATCGATGATCAAAACGACGAATGCGATCATGAAACCTGGAATAAGCGACGTGAACGAATCTGTAACGCCCTTTGGAACGGAGTTTGGCATCTTGATCGACCAGCCCCTTTTTACGCAGATACGGTAGATCTGGACTGCCAGGGTTCCGATGATGAGCCCTGTGAAAATGCCGGTTGCACCGATGCGCGAAAGTCCGGAACCATCCTGTTTGTCAGTAGAATTAAAAGTAAAATGATTCAAAAAAAGAGACATTACGGTCTCAAAAGGGCGGGCTTTCCTCTTGATAATGAATTGCCGAGTTTCCTCGCCCGGACTACAAAAGGCATGACTCCGGTGGAATACCGAAATCACGCCTTAACAACTTAAATATCTAATTTTGTCTAACTTTTTTATTGCACTTCACCCCCTAGCGTTTTTACAAATTAATGACGTGGAATTTCTTCAAAGATGCTGTAAAATTGGGACTTATCGGAGAAGTCTGCCATGTAAACTCCGTTTAATCCGGCTCTTTGCCCTAAAACACCAAGATCAATGATAAGTGCTTCTTCCTTCTTAGGAAAGTGAATGCGCCCAGCTAAAGCGACGCTACGAATATAGTTCACTAAGCGGTTAAGCACTGCTTCAGGATTCTTAGCTTCTGGCAACTTCCGATAAACTTGTGCCAAAACGTCAAGAATATCTAGCAATTCAGTTGATTGATTTTCGAAATGATTGAGCAAGCCCAATAATTCCTTAATATCAGCTTGAGCTTGATTAATAAGTTTTGTTTTTTCCATAATACTGCACCTCATCTGTAATTAACTAATTAGCAGTTACCATGACCAAAGTTGGCAAGGCGGTTAACTCCGCAAGTCCAAGCTTGCCCCCAGTTAACTGTGCACTTATGTTTGCCACAAGTAACACCGTTACCATAATATCTACTTCCACCAGTAACCTTTGCTAAATCTGCTTTAGTTAATTTCTTCTTGTTTTCCATTTTATCACCTCATAAAATTTTCTGCTATAAGCAAACAAGGAGCAAAAAAGAGGCTGTATATACATTTAGTTATAACTCTTGTAACTCGTTTGCTTGCAAAGTTATTATATCTCTAAATTTTTGCTAAAAACCATTTTTTCCTAAGTGGTTCTTTTCTCTTCCTAATCGGTCCTCATTACTAGATTTTAGTATTTATACTTCGTTAATGTCTGTAAGGCAGCTAATGGTGTTTCTGACCCCACATATGAATGAATTCTCTTGCCATGCTTTAGCAAAACAACAGTTGGTGTCCCCTGAAAATCAATCTTGGTAAAAAAGTCTTTTAAGTTGTTGTCTTGGTACACTTGCTGAGTGATTTGACTAATATCTAGGTAATAAACCGGCACATTAGTCTCCGCCATAAATTCTGCTAAAGTTGGCGAAAATCTCCGACAATATGGACATCCCGGAAAACCTAGGTATAAAACAAATGTATCTCCTGCGTGTAATTTATTAACAACCTGGGTAGGCGTAACTGGAATTGTTTTAGCAATATTTTGTTGATATTGCGCCACAGTTATATTAGTTACTGTTTCACCATGACTGTCAGCCTTAATGGTTGTTCCCCCTATGAATAGTGACAGCATTACTGTCGCTAGTGTCAAGAATCTTTTCAACATGAATCTCACCTCCACAATTAGCATATACCCTTAAGAAACACTACAACGAAAATCAGCAAATTAGGTTCGTTTAGCCAATTAATCGTCAACTGTAACCAAATTTGTTCAAAAAACAACCGAATTATTTTTTGAACTAGGCTACATTTACTTTTGTGGTATATTATTAT
>CABSZQ010000333.1 GCA_902482195.1 uncultured Haemophilus sp. | reverse complement strand
AAACAGAAGCCTTTATCGAAGTACCCATTTTTGATGAAAAAATGTTACTTGCTGTTTCAGAAGAACATCCATGGGCTTCAGAAAGCAAAATTGCCATGAATACCCTAAAAGGGCAAGAAATGCTCATGTTAGATGATGGGCACTGCTTACGTAATCAGGCGTTAGATTATTGTTTTACTGCAGGCGCGAAAGAAGACTCTCACTTCCAAGCAACCAGTCTTGAAACCTTACGCAATATGGTGGCGGCTAATGCTGGTATTACCTTTATGCCAGAACTTGCGGTGTTAAATGAAGGTACACGTAAAGGGGTAAAATATATTCCTTGCCATTCACCAGAACCCGCTCGTACTATTGCACTTGTTTACCGTCCAGGATCACCATTACGTAATCGTTACGAACGCGTTGCAAATGCGATCAGTGAACAAGTTAAATCGATTTTAGCGAATAAAAAATAATTCATCATAGACTGAGGAAAACCAAATGGCAGGCGTTCGAGCAATTCAAAAAGAAAAAACCCGTCGAGCCTTAATTGACGCAGCGTTCAATCAGTTGAGTGCAGAAAAAAGCTTTTCCAATTTAAGTTTACGTGAAGTTGCGCGTGAAGCAGGCATTGCACCAACTTCTTTCTATCGCCACTTTAGCGATATGGATGAGCTCGGATTAGAAATGGTTGATGAGGCTGGCTTAACGCTTCGCCAATTAATGCGCCAAGCGCGTAAACGCATTGATGCCGGCGGCAGTGTCATCCGTGTTTCTGTTGAAACCTTTTTTGAATTTATCACTCACAGCACCAACGTGTTCCGTTTGCTTTTACGTGAAAGTTCGGGAACCTCTCAAGCGTTCCGTACTGCTGCAGCCCGTGAAATCAAACACTTTGTCGATGAATTAGCTGAATACATTGCGAAGAAAAATCACTATTCTCAATATGTCTCTTATGTACAAGCAGAAGGCATGGTAACCATCGTATTCACGGCAGGTTCTAATGCATTAGACATGACCAAAGCTGAACAAGATTTGTTAAAAGAACGTGTTATCTTACAGCTTCGCATGCTTGCTAAAGGCGGGGATTTTGCGGCGCATAAAGAAAAAATGATGCGAAAATAGACCGCACTTTTCGACTAAAACAAAACACCCGCATCTCTGCGGGTGTTTGTTTATCTCAAGAAGGGAATTATTTACCATCCCAAGCTTTAACTGCATTTAAACGCGCTTTCACTTTGCTGCTTGAATCGCCTTTGAAATAATCTTTTGCTAAGCCGCCTTCAAAGCCACCGTAGTTCGGGTTAGGTAATACGATGAATGTTTTACCAAATTTCGCTTTGTTTTGTGCAACGAAATCACGACGTTCTGCATTTTGTTTACCGTAGATCGCATCACCGAAGTCATCTAGGTTATCACCCACATAAACAACGATTTCATAACCTTGTTTTTCAATTTCTTCAAAACGTGCTGCTTTTGGTGATTTATCTTTTTTCAAGTAAAACGCTGAATCTTCAACACCATTAAAACCTAAACGTTTCATATCATCAATCGTACCTGCTTTTTCATTGCTTTCTTTACGATTAGAAACGTAGAACATTTTACCGCCGTGGGTATTTACATAGTTATTGAATTCTACTGCACCTGGTACCACACCTGATTGACGAGCTTCTACCCAACGAGTCCAGTCTTTGCCATCAAATGGTTTATTGTTTTGAACTTGCCAACCTGCATAAGGGCTGTTATCTAACATGGTTTCATCTAAATCCACCACAACGGCTTTTTTCTTACCTTTTTTCACTTTAGCGTGATCAAATGCCACTTTTGCCGCATTATATGCTTGGTAAGAAAGGGCTTGGTATTCACCTGATTGTTGAATCCAGTTAAGACCTAATACCGCTTGTTGTTGAAGCTGAGCATCCGCTTCTGCACTTTTATTTTGAGTCGCGCAACCGGTTAAAATAAATGCTGACATCGCTGCAATAGCGGTAAGTTTTAATGTTGTTTTCATTGATTGTTCCTTCTGTTAAAAAGTCATAATGACAGACAAAAGTATAACAAGCCTATTTGGGCAGTGACTATGGGTTTATCAAACTTTATAACTAATTTGTGAGAGAGATCACATTTTTAAGTTTTAAGTTACCT
>CABSZQ010000332.1 GCA_902482195.1 uncultured Haemophilus sp. | reverse complement strand
TGATAATTTTCAAGACGAATATGAGTATAAATACGTAGCAAATCTTCTTTCAAGTATTCTGCGATTTGTACCAACATAAATTCTCTTGCAGCAGAAATGCCATCTGGATCAATCGTTTTGAAGCTTTCAGCAAACTCAATGTCTTTTGGCAAGGTCAGAATTAATGTAGCTAATTCGATATCTTGTTCGTAATTTTCCAATACATGCGCAAGTGCGGTCAAAACATCGGGTGAAATGTCAAAGGCTTCGCCTTGTTGGAAATGCGCCACATTACGACGTAATTCTTGAGTAAAGAGCATTTGTGCTGCATCCCAACGAGCAAATTGATTATCAGCGAATTTAAGTAAACCTAATAACTGCTCTGTGGTGTAATCATAATCCAGTTTTACCGGTGCAGAAAAATCACATAATAACGCAGGAATTGGACGACCATAAATACCATGGAATTCAAATACTTGGTCTTTTTCCGTTACATTTAACACATCGCTTAACAACTCACCGTTATGCTGTAACATTTGTTTGGTGCCTTTGGCATCATAAAGTGCAATTTTCAATGGAATATGTAAGTTTACTTTTTCCATTTGGTCCGCAGTTGGCGGCGTAGATTGCGAAACGGTTAAATGATAAGTATGAGTTTGTTCATCATAGGCATCGCTAATCAATAATTCTGGCGTACCTGATTGGCTATACCAACGGCGGAATTGTGCTAAATCAACGTCATTTGCACGTTCCATTGCGGAAACAAAATCTTCACAGGTTGCGGCTTTACCGTCATTTTCTGCAATATAAAGTTGCATCCCTTTTTGGAAACCTTGTTCACCTAATAAGGTGTGCAACATACGAATCACTTCTGCCCCTTTTTCATATACGGTCACGGTATAGAAGTTATTCATTTCAATGACTTTTTCAGGGCGAATTGGGTGTGACATTGGGCTTGCATCTTCGGCAAATTGCACCGTACGTAAGAATTTCACGTTATTAATACGATTGACTGCTCGAGACCCTGTATCAGATGAAAATTCTTGATCTCGGAAAACCGTTAAACCTTCTTTCAAACTTAATTGGAACCAATCACGGCAAGTTACACGGTTTCCCGTCCAGTTATGGAAATATTCATGCGCAATTACGCTTTCAATGGCGAGATAATCATCATCGGTTGCTGTTTGTGGATTTGCCAACACAAATTTAGAGTTAAAAATATTCAACCCTTTATTTTCCATGGCGCCCATATTGAAGAAATCCACAGCAACAATCATGTAAATATCTAAGTCGTATTCTAAATTGAAACGGTCTTCATCCCATTTCATCGCTTTTTTCAGGCTTTCCATTGCCCACGAAGCGCGATCAAGATTGCCACGGTCAACATAAAGCTCTAAGGCTACTTTACGACCACTTTTTGTCGTAAAGGTATCTTGTAATAAATCAAAATCACCCGCCACTAAAGCGAATAAATAGCTTGGTTTCGGGAATGGGTCATTCCATTCAACCCAATGGCGACCATCCTCTAACTCTCCACTAGCAATGCGGTTACCATTAGAAAGCAAGTAAGGATATTTAGTTTTATCTGCGGTAATTTTGGTTGTATAGCGCGCCAATACATCTGGTCGATCAAGCATATAGGTAATTTGACGGAAACCTTCTGCTTCACATTGTGTACAAATGCCCTCGCCAGATTGATAAAGCCCTTGTAAAGAGGTGTTTTGTGCAGGCTCTAAATTCGTCACAATTTCAAGTTCAAAATTGACCGCACTTTGATTGGTTAAATCTAACGTTAAACTTTCATGGTCTTGATGATAATGTTTAAAATCTTCGCCATTGAATTTAATGGAGGCAAATTGGAAGCCATGACCATCTAATCGTAGATGGGTTGCCTCATCATTTAAACGTTGGAATGTTGTTTTTGCAGTGACAACGGTATGCTTAGGATCTAATTGAAAATCAAGGAAAATATCCGTAACTGTAAAATCAGGTTGTTTGTAATCTTTTCTATATTTCGCTTTAGCTAACATAATCTGCTCTATTTCTAAGAAAAAAACTCGTATTAGGATAAGATTTTATGACAAAACTTGCAATGGAATTTTCAGTTTTTACCACATAGCAAACGTTTGCTTAAAAGTAGGCAAATATG
>CABSZQ010000331.1 GCA_902482195.1 uncultured Haemophilus sp. | reverse complement strand
GCCAAGATGTAGCCTTATGCGGTATCACCTTTCCCAAGATGGCACCCTATCTAAAAAGCTAAAGCAAACTTTACTATGATGTTCGTGAACCTGTATGTAAAACAATAACTTCAACCCAAGGGTTATTTATGGCTATACCTAAAATAATTGTAATTAGTTTAAAACATTCAACAAGAAGAGAAAATATTGCTAAGCGCCTTTCTGGTTTGGGGTTAGACTTTAGTTTTTTTGATGCGACAGATGGGAAAAAACTTCCTGCCTCCGTATTAGAATCTGTCGATTATGATTTCTATCCGAAACACTATTTATCACCTAAGGCCTTAACGCTCGGCGAAATTGGCTGTGCAATAAGCCATATTAAAGTTTATGAGCACATGGTAGAAAACAATATTAAAAGTGCCATTATTCTTGAAGACGATGCGATCGTTTCACAGCACTTTAAGGAAATTATTGAGGATACGCTCAATAAAATTAATAAAAATCATGAGCTGATCTTTTTTGATCACGGAAAAGTTAAATCCCATTTCTTTAAGAAACGGATTGTGGAAGGATATAGACTTGCACATTACAAGTCACCTTCAAAAAATTCAAGAAGATGTATTATCTATGCAACCGCTTATTTAATTACATTATCGGGCGCTAAAAAATTACTTAACTACGCTTATCCAATAAGACTGCCTGCTGATTATCTGACGGGATTAATCCAAAAAACACGCGTTGATGCCTATGGCATTGAACCACCATGTGTATTTAGAGGATTAAACAGTGACTCAGAAATAGACAAAATTGAACATCGATATGAATAAGCTAAAAGCACTAAGGTTAAAAATAGGGAAATGGATACTCGATAAATCATCAAGATCAGCCAATCCCCAAAGTTTAAAACATCCTAAGAGTTTCTTATTTTTGCGACAAGATGGGAAAATTGGCGACTATATCGTTAGTTCTTTTGTTTTTCGGGAAATAAAGAAATTTAACCCGTTGATAAAAATCGGTGTCATCTGCACGAAACAGAACGCTTATCTGTTTCAAAGAAACCATCACATTGATGAGATTTATCTTGTAAAGAAAAGAAACATTCTCGACTACATCAAGACGGCACTGTTTATTAGAAAAGAAAGATACGATGTTGTCATTGATCCAACTCTTGTACTTAGAAACCGAGACTTGTTGCTATTGAGAATACTCAATGCCCGTAGTTATATCGGCTATAGAAAAGCAGATTATAATATTTTTAATATAAATATTACTAAAGACGGCCATTTTTCAGAAATTTACAAAGAAGCTTTAGCTCAGTCAAATATCAGTCTAAGTGATGATCGCTATGACATTCCGCAAGATGACTTAATTAAAGAAGAAATTCTTAAGTTTATTACGGACAACAAGTTAAATAACTTTATTACAATTAACTTCTATGGAAATGGCAAAAATAGAAAGTTTGATGACTCTCACATTGTAGATTATTTAACATATATTAGAGACTCGAATAAACATCAGCTAATCTTACTTGCAACACCTGATACTTATGAGCATTTAAGTAGAATCGCTAATCAATTTAATGATGTATTTGTTTATCCAAATCCTCACACAACGATCTATCATACAATTGAGTTGATTAGAAACTGTGCTCTACTTATTTCGGTTGATACATCAACGGTTCATATCGCTTCGGGGTTAAATAAACCTATGATTTGTTTTTACTCGCAAGACAAAGAAAATTTTACGCACTGGCATCCCAATTCTAAGAATGTATGCCATATTATTCATTACCATGATAATGTTAATGAGATCTCCCCGAGAGAAATAAAACCAGAATGGCTAGATATTTAAAGATATAAACCACAAACTTTATCATTTATTAGATTATTTTTATGAATTCAAAAAAACACTTAGGTCATACAGCCCGTAAACGCTTCGGACAAAACTTTTTACATGATACCTCCGTCATTCAAGGGATCGTGTCGGCAATTCACCCACAACCCAATCAATTCTTAGTAGAAATTGGCCCAGGGCTTGGTGCATTAACGGAGCCTGTTGGAGAGCTTGTCGATCATCTTACGGTGATCGAGCTTGACCGAGATCTTGCCGAACGTTTACGTCATCATCCATTTTTACATCAAAAGCTCACCGTTATTGAAACG
>CABSZQ010000330.1 GCA_902482195.1 uncultured Haemophilus sp. | reverse complement strand
ATGCAGCAGAATTATTCACTCAACCAGATATCGATGGTGCATTAGTGGGCGGTGCATCACTTAAAGCGCCAGCGTTTGCAGTAATCGTGAAAGCAGCGGCAGCAGCGAAAAACTAATTTTCGTATTCTAAAAGAAATAAAAAAGTGCGGTTAATTTTGACCGCACTTTTTGTTTTTGATTAATGCTGATTACGCTCCCATAAATCAGCATACTTCACAAAGGTGGAGTGGGCCGAAAGTACCGCCAGCAGGAAACCTTGTTTTCCATCTAAGAAACCGACTTTTAAAATGTACATTTTGACAAAGCACCCGATGGCATGACTGACACCTTGCCACAATGTTGCTTTTTTACCTTTAGCTTGGCGTTGATCTGCCCAAGCTTTGGCGTAGCCCGCAGATTTCACCAAATAGTGATGAATGCTTTTATAGGTGAAATGCTCCAGATCGCCAGTTAATTTCTGTACTTTCGTGTTTTCAGGATAAACCACTTTTTCATGGACCAGAGAATCATTATATCCTGCATAATTTGTACGATATAAACGCACTACATAATCGGGGTACCAACCTGAATGACGAATTTCACGCCCAAATACTTCACTCACCCGAGGAATATCATAAACCGTATTTGGCGTATCTTGTTGAACCGCTTGTTGAATGGATTCACGCAGTTTTGGTGTGACGCGTTCATCGGCATCTAGCCACAAAACATAATCACTGGTGACATATTGTTGTGCACATTGGCGTTGTTTGCCAAAACCAGGCCAATCAGGATGCGAATAAAATTTTGCACCATATTGTTTCGCGATTTCTTGGGTGTTATCAGTACTGCCTGAATCGACAATAATGATTTCATCTACCCAATCTTTTACAGTATCAAGACATTGAGCAAGATCTGCTGCTTCATTTTTGACAATCATGGCAACGCTAATTGTTGGCATATTTTGATCCTTTTTTTGCTATACTAGCTGAAGTTTTTCTAAGTATAACCGAATTTATTTTATGTGGCGTTTTTTTTATACTAGCCTGATGTATCTAATTCAGCCTTTTGTGCTGCTATTCATGTTACTACGAAGTCTCAAGGCCCCTAATTATCGCAAGCGTTTAGGCGAGCGATATGGCATTTATGCGAATCTTGTTAAGCCTACAAAAGATGGGATCGTCATTCATGCTGCATCGGTAGGGGAAGTGATTGCCGCTACGCCGCTAGTAAAACGTATTCAGAAAGACTATCCACATTTACCAATCACATTTACAACGGTTACGCCAACAGGCTCTGAACGCGTAAAAGCGGCGTTCGGGGAAAGTGTGACGCATTGTTATTTGCCTTACGATTTGCCTTGTGTCATCAATCGTTTTATTGATTTTATTCAACCTAAAGTATTCATTGTCATTGAAACGGAACTTTGGCCAAATTTGATTGATTGTTTGGCTCGTCGAAATATTCCTTTCATTGTGGCGAATGCACGCCTTTCTGCACGTTCAGCCAGACGTTATGGCAAAGTCAAACAACATCTACAAAGAATGTTCTCTCAAATCAGCTTGATTGCGCCACAAGATAGTATCAGTGGAAAACGTTATTTAGAGTTAGGTTATGAGAAAGATCGTCTGCAATTAACCGGCAATATTAAATATGATCTTGTGGTCAGTGACGAATTACTCAAAGATATAGCAACACTTCATGAGAGCTGGGCGAAAGACCGTCAGATTTGGATTGCCGCGAGTACGCACGAAGGGGAAGAAGAACTCATTTTACAAGCGCATCATTTGTTACTGAAAAAACATCCAAACTTGCTGTTATTGTTAGTGCCTCGTCATCCTGAGCGTTTTAATCCAGTGGCAGATTTAATTGAAAAAGCTAACTTTCACTTTATTCGTCGTTCAACGGGGGAGATTCCTTCAGAAAATACCCAAGTGATTTTGGGTGATACTATGGGCGAATTGATGCTGATGTATGGTATTTCAGATATTGCGTTTGTCGGCGGAAGTTTGGTCAAACATGGGGGACATAATCCTCTAGAGCCTTTGGCGTTTAAATTACCCGTTGTGAGCGGAAAGCATACCTTCAATTTCCCTGAAGTCTTTACCTCGCTCTTAGAAGTGCAAGGTGTCTTGCAAATCAACTCAACAGAAAAAGCATTGTCAGAGATTATTAATAAGTTAT
>CABSZQ010000329.1 GCA_902482195.1 uncultured Haemophilus sp. | reverse complement strand
TAACCGCACCTCACCGCAGCAAGTGATGCGTTATTTAAATCGCCTTTCTGGGCCGTTTTTAGATCGTTTTGATTTATCTATTGAAGTCCCCCTTCTGCCGCAAGGTAGCCTACAGAATACGGGTGATAGAGGCGAAACAAGCCAACAAGTACGAGAAAAAGTGTTAAAAGTGAGAGAAATTCAACTTGCTCGAGCCGGTAAAATCAATGCGTATCTTTCAAGCAAAGAAATTGAACGGGACTGTAAATTACAAGATAAAGATGCATTATTCCTTGAGAATGCACTCAATAAGCTTGGACTTTCAGTAAGAGCCTATCATCGGATTTTAAAAGTCTCACGCACAATTGCTGATTTAAATGGCGAAAAAGAAATACAACAATCTCATTTAGCCGAAGCGCTAGGATATCGGGCCATGGATCGATTATTACAGAAATTATCTGCTGCTTAAAAAATAAAAGGGCGAATAATTCGCCCTTTTTTACCTTCTATTCTTAATAATAAGAATGTTCACCACGTTGGTGTTCTGTTACATCTCGTGCGCCTTTTAGTTCATTTGGGAAAAGTGCAACCAATTGTTTCTCTACACCATCTTTTAAGGTGACATCAACCATTGAACAACCATTACAGCCACCACCAAATTGTAGAACAGCATAACCATCATCAGTAATCTCAATTAACGTAATTTTACCGCCATGGCTGGCTAATTGTGGGTTAATTTGTGTTTGGATCACGTACTCTACGCGCTCAATTAAAGGCGCATCATCCGCGACTTTACGCATTTTTGCGTTAGGTGCTTTTAACGTGAGTTGAGCACCAAGCTCTTCGGTTACATAATCAATTTCTGCATCTTCTAAAAACGGTAAACTGATTTCATCTACAAATGCTGAAAAAGTATCGTATTTCATTTCAGTATCTGTCGCTTCAACTGAATTTGGCGGACAATAAG
The DNA here is from genome assembly GCA_902482195.1 of uncultured Haemophilus sp. GTDB lineage: Bacteria > Pseudomonadota > Gammaproteobacteria > Enterobacterales > Pasteurellaceae > Haemophilus_D. Next base: position 1,219 of record CABSZQ010000329.1, on the reverse strand, counting down.
ACACGCCACATTCTGCTCCAGGAGTACCCGGATTCACGACAAAAATACGAATATTTGTACCTTCTTCTTGTGTATCTAAAAGTTTCCGAAAATGTGCTTGTGCAGCATCTGAAATAAAAATTTGTTCCATAAATAAAGTCCTAATACTTGATGCAATATATCGGGAATGATACTCCTATACGGCAATTTTTTCTACATTTATTCCTATTTTTATAGATATAGGTAAATCCTATCCTTAACAGATTTTAGGCTCGAGCTAAGCCCCATACTTGAATTTCTTTTACACCTAATTTTCGAAGTTGTTTGGCTATTTCTGCCAACGTTGAACCAGTTGTAATCACATCATCTACCAAAGCGACACGTTCATAAGGAAAAGATTTTTTGGTATTCACTGTAAAAGCATTTTTAAGATTGTGTCGTCGATCTTTCGCCGTTAAACCTCGTTGAGTGTGGGTATGTTTAATCCGTTTCACCACATGATGACAGTTAGGCACATCACACCAGCGACTTAACCAGTTCGCTAATAAATCAGCTTGGTTGTAGCCCCGTTGCCATTGTCGAAAATGATATAACGGTACGGGAATAATCGCCTGTGGCAGCAAGAGCCCATGTGTTCGTCTCGCCTCTCGTACCGCAAGATAAAGCAAACGTGATAAACTGCGATCTAACCAAAACTGTTTTTGGAATTTAAAACGATGAATAAGTGAAGAAAGTGGTTCGAGGTAATGCCCAATAATCACAATACGATCCCAAGCGGGTTCATTTCTCAAACAATGTCCACAGCCCATTGCATAATGCTGCAAGGGGGAACCACATCGCCCACAATAAGGGAAAGTTTTAACTTTCTTTTGGCATCGACTACACAATCCATTTCGACCAAGATGAATAGATCGCTTGCAATGCACACAGCTAAATTGAAAAAAATGAGAAAACATGAGAGAAATTGACTGCTCTTTTATTTTTTCGCTTTTTCAATTTGCTTAAAATGCTTTTCTTTCTTAGCCATTTCCATTCTTTCACCTTGTTTCAAAATATGAGGGGTCACAAAAATTACAAGCTCTCTCTTTTGATGACGTTCACTTTCCTTACTGAATAAGCGCTTAATACCTGGGATATCACCCAATAGCGGCACTTTATCAATTCCTTTTGTGATCGTATCGTGGAATACACCACCCAATACAATCGTTTCCCCATCTTTGGCAAACACTTGCGTATTAAT
>CABSZQ010000328.1 GCA_902482195.1 uncultured Haemophilus sp. | reverse complement strand
ACCTAGTCCTGCACTAATTGACGTGGAAGAGTGTCCAACACTTAATACATCAAACTCACTTTCTTCACGCCAAGGAAAAGGATGAATTCCGCCTTTTTGGCGAATGGTGGACATTTGATCACGACGACCCGTCAAAATTTTGTGTGGATAAGCTTGATGACCCACATCCCAAATTAATTGATCAAAAGGAGTTTTGAAAATGTAGTGTAGTGCAACCGTCAATTCAACGGTACCAAGACCAGATGCTAAATGACCACTGCTTTGACTAACGGATTCCAACAGATAACTCCGTAACTCCTGACAAAGTTGCGGAAGCTGATCTTTATTCAAAAGACGCAAATCTTCCGGCGAATTAATTAAGGATAAAAGAGGATAGTTGTTCATATATTCGTTAGTCCTAAAATGTGAAAAAAGTGACCGCACTTTGAAAAATGAAAGTCAGTGCTGTCACCATTAACTTTTACGATTGACAATAAATTCAGCTAATGCACGCAATGCAGTGGTATCAAAAGGTAAATTGTCTAATTCATGTAAGGCGGTTTGATAGAGTTCTTGTGCTTTTTGTTTCGCACCCTCTAATCCTAACAGCTTTGGATAAGTGCTTTTATCTAAACCTAAATCAGATCCCACCGGTTTACCGATTTCGGCACTGTCACCTTCAATATCTAAAATGTCATCTTGTACTTGGAAAGCTAAACCAATAGCTTGTGAATAACGTTCTAGTTGTTGCTCTAATTCTTTGTTTTCAAAGTGAGGTGAACAGATAAAACCCAGTTTTAATGCGGCTGTTAGCAACGCACCAGTTTTGTTGCGATGAATAAGCTCTAATTCGTCTAAATTAACTTGTTTGTGCTCTGAAATTAAATCTAAACTTTGCCCTAAACACATGCCTTGTACGCCAGATGCTTGAGCTAAGACTTTCACTAATTGCAATTTTTGTTCCGCAGAAAGAGAAGGGGATTCAGTAAGAATTTCAAAGGCAAAAGTTTGTAACGCATCTCCAGCTAAAATGGCAGTCGCTTCATCAAAAGCAATATGACATGTTGGTTGACCACGACGAAGTTCATCGTTATCCATTGCAGGCAAATCATCATGGATTAAAGAATAGGCGTGAATAGATTCAATGGCTGCCGCCGCGTAATCTAAAGCTGGCATTTCTGCGCCCAGCATTTTCCCCGTTGCATAGACAAGGAAAGGACGAACGCGTTTTCCGCCTAGCAATAAGCCATATTTCATGGCATCACGCAAAGGGGCATTATAAGCGTCAATTTCTTCAAATTGATTGGCTAAAAACTGATTAATGCGATCTTGAACTTGTTTAAGTTCAGTGCCGAATTGATAACTCATGGATTACTCGTCCCCTTGATAATCACTTAATGGGGCGGTTTCGCTTTTTTGTAATAAAATTTGAATACGTTGTTCTGCTTGTTGCAAGCGCTCTTGACCAAGTTGAGCCAATTTAATACCGTTTTCAAATTCTTTCAGCGCATCTTCCAATGGTAATTCACCGCTTTCAAGTTTTGTCACAATTGTTTCTAATTGTGCAAGTGTTGTTTCAAAATCAGGTTCAGCATTTGCTGGTTTACGCGCCATTAAATTATCCTTTTCAGATGAATAAATTGCTCCGTATTGTACTTGATTTTTATAGGGATGTTAAAAACTTATTTCAAAGTGCGGTCAGTTTTTCGTGAGAATTTGAACTTTGTGGGATCTGGAATTTAGCGTACAATACGGCCATTTTTTATTATTCACAGATTATTATGAAATTTATCGTTAAACTTTTTCCTGAAATTATGATTAAAAGCGAAACTGTGCGTAAGCGTTTCGCAAAAATTTTGACCTCAAATATCCGCAATATTTTACAGAAATATGATGAAGAAACAGCGGTTGTTCGTCATTGGGATTACATCGAAGTGCGGTCAAAAAATGAAGCCAATCGTGAAGAGTTGATTGCGCTTTTACAACGAATTCCGGGGATTCATCATTTTTTAGAAGTAGAAGAAAAACCGTTTACCGATTTACATCATATCTTTGAGTTGACCTTAGCAGATGTCGCAGCTCAACTTGAAAACAAAACCTTTTGTGTACGTGTAAAACGCAAAGGGAAACATGATTTCAGTTCCATTGAAGCAGAACGTTATATCGGTGGTGGTTTAAATCAGCATATTGAAAGTGCAAAAGT
>CABSZQ010000327.1 GCA_902482195.1 uncultured Haemophilus sp. | reverse complement strand
ATTACGCCAAGTCGTACTACGTTTATTGACTAAATTTTCCCAACCAAATTGGGCTTCTGCTTGTTGTAAGAATTGAGTATCTAATCCATCCACACGATAATCATGTAATTTATGTTGAATATTATGTTCAGTTAGCCACTTCAATGCTTTTTTCACCGTATCGCAGTTTTTAATGCCATAAACAATAATCATATTCTCACCTCTAAAAATAAAAAATCCTCAATTTCATTTAGAACGAGGATTTTAACTGTTACATGAATTAATCACAAATAGATTAGCCCGATACAAATTTTCACATCCAAAAGAAAAAGTGCGGTGAAAATCAACCGCACTTTTCAAAAGGGAAATTAGAATTCGTAACCTACGCCCACTTTAGCGCCATAGTTATTCACTTTAGTGTCGTCAAAGCTACCTAAACGGTTATATTCTAAACCACCGTTTGCATACACTTTGTCTGCTAATTTATATTTAGCACCCGCAACTACACCATAACCCACTTTGGTTTCAGAAGAACTTTTATAACGTTGTTCTGCGCGGTCTTCAAATTTGAAACGGTTAGCCGCGAGACGAGCACCAACATAAGGTTCAATTTGAGAGTTGGTATCAAAATCATAGAATACTGTCGCACCTAAACCTTGAACTTTAGTGCCTTGGAAGTTACCGTGATGAGTATAATCACCTGCTACACGCACATTACCTAATTTGTAACCTACTGCAACACGAGGTTCAATTTTAGTTTTGCTTGAACCACCATTGCTTAATTTAGTTCTTGAAAGACCTAGATCGCCTTCCGCATATAAACCAGCATTTGCAGTTGAAGCAACCGCTAATGCACCGACAACGATAGCTAATAATGATTTTTTCATTGGATAACCCCTGTTATTTGATTGAAAACATTACGAATATATCACAGCACTCATTAATTTTCACTATGAAAAACCAATTTTCCCTGACATTTTCGACATAAATAGGTAATTTTATCGCGTTGAATACGATTATGCCGACGAATCGTTAAATAATGGGTCTGACATTCGCATTGATAAGCAAACATTTTACCCTGTACACTTTCCACATCGAATTGATGGCAAGTATCAGCCGGAAGATTGAATAACTGCGTCATCACCGCTTGCCATTCCTTTCCATGCGGTTTCACTCGCCCAAATACTTGATATACAATAAGGTGGGCTAATTCGTGTGGAACCACCTGATGAATAAATTCATCTGAATTCTCGAGTAGTAAAGTGCGGTTAAATTTAATCTCATTTTTCTGCAAGTATGCAACGCCAGCCTTTACACCTCGCAAGTCATAACTGATTGTCGGAATAGGAAATTTCCGTTGAAAGTGATTTTCAGCGAGTTGTAATGTTTCTGCAAGTTTGCGCTGTACCTGCATTTTTAAATGCCGAAACTGAGTTTGAGATGACATCATCATGTTAAGTAAACAAAAACCGCTAATTTAGCGGTTTTTATCATACACATTTTATTTACTTATTTAAGACCGGCTGCTGCACGCAATTCTTCTGCACGATCTACTTTTTCCCATGGGAATTGTTCACGACCGAAGTGTCCATACGCGGCAGTTTGGCGATAGATTGGTTGAATTAAATTTAACATTTTAATTAAACCATAAGGACGTAAATCAAAGAATTCACGCACTAACTTAACTAATACTTCGTTTGATACTTTTCCTGTGCCGAAGGTTTCTACCATGATAGAAGTTGGCTCAGCCACGCCAATTGCATAAGAAAGTTGAATTTCACAACGATCTGCAAGACCTGCTGCAACAATATTTTTAGCCACATAACGTGCGGCATAAGCAGCTGAACGGTCTACTTTTGATGGATCTTTACCAGAAAATGCACCTCCACCATGACGAGCTGCACCGCCGTAGGTATCGACAATGATTTTACGACCCGTTAAACCACAGTCGCCCATTGGACCACCAATCACAAAACGACCAGTTGGGTTAATAAAATATTTTGTTTGTTGAGATAACCATTCACTTGGCAAAATTGGCTTGATGATTTCTTCCATCACGCCTTCATAAATTTCTTTTTGTGAGACTTCTTCACTATGTTGTGTAGAAAGCACTACTGCATCCACACCCACAATTTTGTTATCTTCATATTTTAAAGTCACTTGGCTTTTCGCATCTGGGCGTAACCAGGCCAGTTTTCCGCTTTTACGTAC
>CABSZQ010000326.1 GCA_902482195.1 uncultured Haemophilus sp. | reverse complement strand
CTCGAACCCAGAAAGTTTTTCATAAATGCTTGTGTGTAAGTCATATTGAACTCCGTTTTTTATAGTCCTGTCATTGTAATATATACTGCTTTAAAGGATAATAGACCAGTTAAAGATTTATTCAATAAATCACATTTTTTTGATCTTTTTAGGCTTTTTTATATTTATTTCATACTCATGCAAACTGATAATACCCTTTTACGGGCTCAAAGCCCAGCCGCTCTTGCCGAAGAATATATTGTTAGAAGTATTTGGGATAATGTATTTCCCGCAGGCACCAATCTTCCTTCTGAGCGTGATTTAGCTGATAAAATCGGCGTAACACGCACCACATTACGTGAAGTATTACAGCGTTTGGCTCGTGATGGCTGGCTTACCATTCAACACGGCAAGCCGACAAAAGTCAATGATATTTGGGATACAGCTGGTCCAAGCATCATTGAAACCTTAATTACCTTAGATCGCCAAAGTGCGCCGTTAATTATTGAAAATATGTTGTCATTGCGTAGTCGCATGTCAGAATCTTATATTTATGAGGCAGTAAAAAATTCACCTAAAGCTTCTGCAGCCTTGTTCAAAGGAATGGATGCTTTAGAAAATACCGCTGAAAGCTACATGGAATTTGACTATGCCTTATTTCGTCAGTTTACAGTAATGGCAAACAAACCTTTTTATCGTTTAATTTTCAATAGCTTACGTGGGGTTTATCATAAAATTGGTTTGCTATTCTTTAGTGACGAAAAACATCGCCAAGTGACTTATGATTTCTATGTCGAGTTGCGTGATATTTGTGAAAGCGGTCAATCCGATTTAGTGGTGGAATGTATTCGTAAACATAAGCAAGTGACTTCCGCCTACTGGCGAGCCATTTTAGAAAGCTTGCCAAAAGATTTAGCAACAGAATAATATTAAAAGTGCGGTTGAAAATGACCGCACTTTTTCCTTATATCAAGAACTCAATATTATGCGTATTCCAAGAATTTATCATCCAGAATCCCTTAAAAATCAATCTACTTGCCAACTTTCAGAGGATGCGGCTAATCACGTAGGACGTGTACTTCGCATGACTGAAGGTGAGCAAATTGAATTATTTGATGGTAGTAATCATATTTATCCAGCAAAAATTATTGAAGCGAGCAAAAAAGCCGTTAAAGTGGAAATTCTTGGTTGTGAATTGAGTGATAAGGAGTCGAATTTATCGATTCATTTAGGGCAGGTTATTTCACGTGGCGATCGAATGGAATTTACCATTCAAAAATCTGTGGAATTGGGCGTGAATGTGATTACACCATTATGGTCAGAACGCTGTGGCGTGAAGTTGGATGGTGAACGTATGGATAAGAAAATCCAACAATGGCAAAAAATTGCCATTGCGGCTTGTGAACAATGTGGCCGTAACGTTGTGCCAGAAATTCGTCCATTAATGAAATTACAAGATTGGTGTGCAGAAAATGATGGCGCGTTGAAATTGAATTTACATCCAAGAGCCCAATATTCTATTACAACCTTGCCTTCCATTCCAAAAGAAGGGGTTCGTTTGCTGATTGGTTCAGAAGGTGGTTTATCACCTCAAGAAATCGCTCAAACTGAACAACAAGGATTTACTGAAATTTTATTAGGAAAGCGTGTGTTACGTACAGAAACAGCCTCTTTAGCGGCGATTAGTGCGTTGCAAATTTGTTTTGGAGATTTGGGATAATGATGGATTTACAAGGGCAATTTTTAATTGCGATGCCACAGTTGGAGGATTATTTCCAAAATACCGTGGTGTATATGTGCGAGCATAATGAGCAAGGTTCGATGGGTTTAGTGATTAATCAACCCACCGATTTAAGCATTGCTGAACTGTATTCAAAAATGAATTTTATGATGAAAAATGACCGCACTTTTAGCAATGAACTTGTGCTTGCGGGTGGTCCAGTACATTCTGAGCGTGGTTTTATTCTGCATAAGAAAACCGCGAAAGAATTTGAGCATAGTTATAAAATTACCGATGAGATGTTTCTGACCACTTCGGCAGATATTGTGGAAACCTTTGGTTCAGAGGATGCGCCCGAAAAATATCTTGTTGCTCTCGGTTGTGCAAGTTGGACAGCTGGACAGCTAGAACAAGAGATTGCAGATAACGCCTGGTTAGTGGCGCCTGCTTCAGACACGATTTTATTTGAAACCATTTATGAAGATCGTTATCC
>CABSZQ010000325.1 GCA_902482195.1 uncultured Haemophilus sp. | reverse complement strand
GTTTCTCTCTTAGTAAATGGGTTACGTTATTTAGGCGTGGTCAGTGCCATTACAATGGCGTTAATTGGACTGATGTCGCACAATTTCTGGCTCTTGTTTATTGGACTTGCGTTGTATTCCATGGTGAATGCGGCTGGTATGCCGATTGGTGATAGCCTTGCCAGTACATGGCAACAACAAATTCATTTAGATTATGGCAAAGCGCGCTTAATTGGTTCCTTTGCGTTTGTTGTTGGTGTGATGGTATTTGGGTATTTTGTTGGACTCATGGGTGAGCAATATATTACTTGGATGATCACGGGCATACTCGTTTTTTACTGTATTGTGCAATTACTTCATCCGAACCCAATGCCGCAGGACGAACCTCAAAGTGCGGTCGAAAATTCCGTTGGATTTTTAGACTTACTGAAAAATAAAACGACCCTTCGTTTGTTTATTGCGATTTCACTCATTCAAGGATCGCATGCAGCTTATTACTCGTACAGTACCATCTTCTGGACGAGCCATGGGCATTCTGTTTCCGATGCGGGCTTATTTTGGGGAATCAGTGTATTAGCCGAAATCGTGGTCTTTTTCTTCTCCACCCGATTATTCAAAAACTGGAGCATTACAGCCCTATTCTATCTCACTGGCATCGCGGCAATCGTGCGTTGGCTTGCTTTCGGTTATGCCGACACCTTTGTTGAAATCATTCTATTGCAATGTTTTCACAGCCTCACGTATGTTGCGGGGCATTACGCAACCGTTCGTTACATCACCACTCAACCACAAACCCATATTGCGAAATTACAAGGCTTATACAATGCTTTAGCGGGTTCTGCCGCCATTGCGATTTTCACTGCACTTTCTGGCGTCCTTTATCCAATTTCGCCAGTTTATGCCTTTAGTTTAATGGCTGCCTTTGCCTTCATTGGCTTATTTATCACTCCGCGTGGTGTGAAAGCCTTTTTGGTACATAGAGTGTAAACATGAATAACCTTACGCTAGTCGATTTATTCTTGAATGAATATTGGATTGAAAAAGGATTGTCTGAAAATACCGTGCAGTCTTATCGTCTCGATTTGACCGCACTTTGTGATTGGTTGGATAAACAAAATTTATCCCTCGAAACCCTAGAACCCTTAGATCTGCAACAATTTTTAGGCAGCCGTTTAGAGCAAGGTTACAAAGCTACCAGTACTGCACGAATGCTAAGTGCGATGCGGAAATTATTCCAATATTTGTATCGTGAAAAGTATCGTACAGATGACCCAAGTGCCGTACTGAGCTCACCTAAATTGCCAAGCCGCTTACCTAAATATTTAACCGAGCAACAAGTCACGGATTTATTAAATACGCCTGATGTCGAAATTCCGCTCGAGTTACGCGACAAGGCTATGTTGGAGTTACTATACGCAACTGGATTACGTGTCACGGAATTGGTCACGCTCACTATTGAGAATATGAATTTACAACAAGGTGTCGTGCGTGTGATTGGTAAAGGTAACAAAGAACGCATCGTACCAATGGGAGAAGAAGCGGCTTTTTGGGTGCGACAATTCGTACTTTACGGTCGTCCTATTTTGCTTAATGGACAAAGTTCAGATGTGGTCTTTCCAAGTCAACGAGCTCAGCAAATGACTCGCCAAACCTTTTGGCATCGTATAAAGCATTATGCCGTGTTAGCAGGAATCGATACAGATGCACTTTCTCCACACGTTCTTCGTCATGCCTTTGCAACACATTTGGTGAATCACGGTGCGGATCTCCGTGTTGTGCAAATGCTCCTCGGACACAGCGATCTCTCCACCACACAAATCTATACTCACGTGGCTAAAGAACGCTTAAAACACCTTCATGAAAGATTTCATCCAAGAGGATAAAATCAAAAAGTGCGGTCAAATTTATCGTTATTTTTGACCGTACTTTAGTATGAAAAGCTTATTTTAATGACAACAATCTCGCCACATTTTGAGCCGTTGAGATTAAATTCTGCTCGCCCTGTTTGAGAATTGTCGGTAAATCACCCAGATTTCGAATAATTGGGAACACCACATCAATTCCATGTTCATACACCACTTCATAATCCTCACGCAAACAACCTACAATCGCGATAACAGGCTTATTAAATTGTTTTGCTGTGCGTGCCACACCGATTGGGGTCTTACCTAAGATACTTTGCGCATCCATACGACCTTCACCAGTAATCACTAAATC
>CABSZQ010000324.1 GCA_902482195.1 uncultured Haemophilus sp. | reverse complement strand
CCAAAGCTGTTTGACATTACAGTTTGTAAACCAGCATTTTCTTTTGTTTCAGTCACGATATTGCAGCCTTCTGCCGCTTCGTCTAATGTTTCGATATTAATGCTTGGTGCAATAAAGTCATTGTGTAACATTAATAAGGTATAGATTGCTTCGTGTGCACCAGCAGCACCTAAAGAGTGACCGGTCATTGATTTGGTTGAAGAAATCGCGGGGATTTTGTCACCAAATACATTTTTGATTGCACCTAATTCTTTCACGTCACCAACTGGTGTTGATGTACCGTGTACGTTGATGTAATCAATTGGGGTATCTACCGTTGCCATTGCTTGTTTCATGCAACGCTCTGCACCTTCACCACTTGGCGCTACCATGTCGTAACCATCAGAGGTTGCACCGTAGCCCACGATTTCTGCGTAGATTTTTGCGCCACGTGCTAATGCGTGTTCTAATTCTTCAACCACTACAACTGCACCACCACCTGCGATAACGAAACCATCACGGTCAGCATCGTAAGCACGAGACGCTTTTTCTGGGGTATCATTGTATTTAGTTGAAACCGCACCCATTGCATCGAATTCAGTTGCGCATTCCCAAGATAATTCTTCCGCACCACCAGCGAAAACCACATCTTGTTTACCTAATTGAATTAATTCAACTGCGTGACCGATACAGTGTGCAGACGTTGCACAAGCAGAGCTGATTGAGTAGTTCACACCACGGATTTTGTAAGGGGTTGCTAAACAAGCTGACACACTTGATGCCATCGTTTTAGTTACCGCATAAGGACCAATCGCTTTCACACCGCGTGGACCACGTACTGCGTCACAAGCCACTAATTGGTTGTGTGCTGAACCAGTACCTGCACCGATTACAAGACCTGTACGGTCATTTGAAACTTGATCTTCTGTTAAACCTGAATCTTCAATCGCTTCACGCATAGAAAGGTATGCATAAGCTGCCGCATCACCCATAAAACGATACACTTTACGATCGATATGCTCGCTTGGATCAAGTTTGATTGTGCCGGCAACATGGCTACGCATTTTCATTTCAATAAACTCAGGCACGACTTCAATACCAGATTTACCTGCTTTTAATGAAGCCAAAACTTCTTCTTTGTTGTTACCGATACTTGAAATAATACCAAAACCAGTAATTACAGCTCTTTTCATTCTTTATTCCTTATGATTTAGGGGAAATTTAATTCAACTTACAGTTGTTAGCTGAACGCAATTTACTATGAAATGAAAATATTGCAAGCAATAATTCATTTGTTCGACCAGTTAAGTTTTAACCGACTCAAAATTTCCATGCTATTATAAAAGAATTTGATAAGGCAAAAAAGGGCTAACACATGTTCACCATTCAGCACGCAAAAATTCATTTTAACCAAGAGAATACGCCTGTTTCGGATAAATTTGATGATGTGTATTTTTCTAATCAAGATGGTTTAGCTGAAACCCACTATGTGTTTTTAGAAGGTAATCAGTTGTGGGAACGTTGGGTTAATTATCAAGAAGCCCACTTTGTTATTGCTGAAACGGGATTTGGCACAGGATTAAATTTCTTTGCGGTGACCACGCTATTCCGTGAATTTCGCCAGAAATATCTAGATTCGCCTTTAAAACGCCTTTATTTTATCTCTTTTGAAAAATACCCTTTGCCACTCGATGCATTACAGCAAGCTCATTTAGCCTATCCGCAATTTTCTCGTCTTACTCAGCATTTACAACAACGTTGGCTTAATCCCATTCAAGGTTGCTATCGTTTTCATTTTGATGAAACCACGTTAGATCTTTGGTTTGGCGATGTCGCTAAAAATCTGCCGCAACTGGGCGATTATATGAATGGTAAAATTGATGCGTGGTTTTTAGATGGTTTTGCACCGAGTAAAAACCCTGACATGTGGAATGAGCGGCTTTATCAGCAAATGTTTCGTTTTACCAAGTTTCAAGGCACCTTTGCGACCTTTACTGCGGCAAGTGCGGTGAGAAAAGGCTTAGAAAATGCAGGCTTTAATATTAAGAAACGCAAAGGCTTTGGTAAAAAACGGGAATGTCTTTCCGGTCAAAAAACTCATGAAAAACTGACCGCACTTTCTGCGCCCTGGTTTCATAGTCAGTCAGTCAATCTCAAAGAACAAGATATTGCCATTATTGGTGGCGGGATTGCCTCTCTTTGCACGGCTATCTCCTTGCTTAAAC
>CABSZQ010000323.1 GCA_902482195.1 uncultured Haemophilus sp. | reverse complement strand
CATTTACAAGAGGATATGTTCTAAATGGGTTTGCATATGGTTCTACAACCAGACGGTTTGGATCTACTCCAGGTGCCAGACGTTCCGCACTGCTTCGTTTTGTTGCAAGTGTTGCTCCCATAACAGATGCTAAAGAAGCTCCTTTGATCTTAACAATTGGTGGGATTGTTGGTAGCTGGTTTATCACACCAGTGATTGCGGGACTTTTAGCTTATACCATCTTTGCAAGTATCCAGAAACTCATTTTCGATACAGAAGAACCGCTGAAAAACGCACAAAAATACGGGCCTTACTACATGGCGATTACCGTATTCGTACTTTGTATCGTTACCATGGCAAAAGGTTTAAAACACGTTGGTTTAAATCTTTCCAACAATGAAACGCTCGTTATTTCATTGCTTATCAGTGTTGTTGGTATGATTTTCTGCCATTTCTACTTCCGCAGCAAAGCATTCACAGCAAAAGCAAGAAAAGGTTCATTCGGATCAGTAGAAAAGATTTTTAGTATCTTAATGCTTTTAACCGCTTGTGCTATGGCGTTTGCACATGGTTCTAATGACGTAGCCAATGCAATTGGTCCGCTTTCTTCTGTGGTATCAATCGTGCAAAATGGCGGGAAAATCCTGAGTGGTGGTGATTTAGCTTGGTGGATTTTACCTTTAGGTGCATTAGGTATCGCCGTTGGTCTGATTGCGATGGGACAAAAAGTGATGGCAACTGTAGGATCGGGTATTACCGATTTAACCCCTAGCCGTGGTTTTGCCGCACAATTTGCAACAGCGATGACCGTTGTAGTGGCATCTGGTACTGGTTTACCAATCTCCACGACACAAACTTTAGTGGGTGCAATCTTAGGTATCGGTTTCGCGCGTGGTATTGCGGCACTTAACTTAACGGTTATCCGTAACATCATTAGTTCATGGGTTGTGACATTACCAGCGGGTGCATTCTTCGCGATTATAATTTTCTACGTTCTTCGCGCAATTTTCCATTAGTATAATTATTAAAAGTGCGGTTATTTTTCATTGTATTTTCTGACCGCACTTCCTTCACGAATCTAGGAAGTATTATGTCAAAAATGAGTAAACTTTTATTTTCTTGTATTTTATTGGGCTCAACCATTGGAACTGTGCAAGCTGAAACGCAATATGTGACAGAAAATCTGAACACCTATTTACGCAAAGGTGCAGGCGATCAGTTTAAGATCGCGGGTGCAATCCAATCTGGCGAAGCGGTAACAGTCTTAGGACAAGAAGGAAAATATACCCTAATTCGTGATAATAAAAATCGCGAGGCATGGATTTTAACCTCGGAACTGAGTTCTACCCCAAGTAGCCGTGAGGAAAATCCAAGATTAAAAGCGCAGGTTCAAGAACTGACGTTGAAGCTGAGTCGCGTTGATTCAGATTGGCAGCAACGTACAAACGAAATTCAACGTCGTAGTAAACAAGCGGAACAACAAAGCAGTGAATTGCTTGAGCAAAATTCACAACTTAAACGTGAATTAGAAATGACGAAAAATAAAAATCGTGATTTAGAAGCAATGCTTGATGCGAATAAACGCGAAATTGCGATCCAATGGTTTATTTATGGCGGCTCAGTATTAGGTGTAGGTTTATTAATTGGCTTAGTATTACCTCACATTTTACCAAGACGTAAACGTCGTGATAGCTGGTAATGATTCATCATTGAGGTAGGCTCTTGCCTACCTTTTCTTTATATATTGATGGGAGAGTAAAATGGACATTTATCTTGTCGGTGGTGCTGTGCGCGATCAACTTTTAGGTTTACCAGTAAAAGATCGTGACTGGGTTGTCGTGGGAGCTACACCAGAAATGTTGCTGGCTCAAGGTTACCAACAAGTTGGCAAAGACTTCCCTGTTTTTCTCAATCCTGAAAGCCATGAAGAATACGCACTTGCCCGTACAGAACGAAAATCAGGTAAAGGCTACACTGGATTTATTTGTGATTTTTCAGATGATATTACGCTTGAACAAGATTTAATTCGTCGAGATCTCACCATTAATGCCATTGCCCAAGACAAAGATGGCAAGCTGCATGATCCTTATCATGGCGTAGAAGATATTCACCAACGTATTTTACGTCATATTTCCCCCGCTTTTGCTGAAGACCCACTTCGTGTATTGCGTGTTGCACGCTTTGCTGCTCGCTTTCATCATTTAGGTTTCTCTATTGCCGAAGAAACC
>CABSZQ010000322.1 GCA_902482195.1 uncultured Haemophilus sp. | reverse complement strand
CATCAAATCTTCTTTTCGGTTACTATCAATCCACGCCATTGGACAAGCAATCATCATCATTTTTGCCTGACGCATTTTTTCATAAAGCTTATAGCGGTATTCTCTGCTATGCGCACCAATGGAAATACCATGGATCGCCACGACTCTACCTTCCATACCATGTTCGATGGTCTTATCGCAAAGCTGTTCGGTTTCTTTTTCTTTCGGGGAGTTAAATTGGTCCACATGCACATGACACATAATGCCGCGAGACTTAGCCGCATCAAGCAGAATATCCATTGCTTCAAGGCCGCGCCCATAATCAAGCTCATCGCGATAAGGTAAACCACCAATCATATCCACCATATCAGAGCCAATATCAAACCATTTGCGTGCTTCTGGCTCAATCACCCCTTTTAAGGTCTGATTCGCAAATTTCAAAATAATGTCATGCTTATAGACTTCGCGCGCTTTGTGTGCAGCAATAATGGCTCGATCTTCACAAATTGGGTCAATATCCACAAAAGTACCAAATGCGGTCACCCCTTGGGAAATCATCAGCTCAATCGATTGACAGAAACGGGCGTAATAATCATCAACACTTGATGTACGTTTAACTTCGTCCACTAAATCCCATTTTTGTTGAAGATTACTATTGTGATAAATGCCGATTTTTTCGGGTGTCATTGTAAAAGCACGATCTGCGTGAGCGTGGGCATTGACCCAGCCACCTTTTTTAATGATTTCGTCTCGAATAAACGTTTTAAAGCTACGAACGTGATTTCTCATAATAACTCCGCCAAAAAAGAAAGGAAAAGAGAGACGAGAAGTGTATTAATTGAAAAGCAAACCCAATAAGGATCGGGTCTATTGTGAATTGTTTGCAATGTTATGAAAAATTCGCAGATTTTAATTAATAACATCTTTTCAGTCTTTCAACTGGGTGCAAAGTATAAGATTTTAAGCACAAAAAAGCTATCTATTTATTAACAAAAGAACGCTCTTGTTTAAAGACATCTAAGAACAAGCCGAGCGGAGGGCGGCTTGAAGATTGCTCAGTATAAGTGCGGTCAAATTTCTTATAGTTTCCTTTGCGATCAATATGATACTGTGTGCCATCCGGCTGAATAATGACATTCCAACGGAAATTCGATGCCAACACCCAAGGATCGCCATTAAGCTCAAATAAATTGCGACCTTGTGCATAATCCGAAATTGGATTTTTCACTTTAAAGATCGACGACATCAATGCCGGTAATAAATCAGTATGGCTTGTTAATTTAGAGACTTCTTGCACCGGCAAATCTTTCCAGTAAACAATAAACGGCACTTGGATTTCATCACGACCGAAATAGTTTTCTTGTGCTTTTTCATCCAGTTTATTAAACGTTGTTCCATGTTCTGCAGTAATAATGACAATCGTATTCTCTAAAGAAACTGATGCTAAGGTTTCATCAATCTGTTGGTCTATATCTGCAAGCGATTTGGTGTAATTTTCTTCCGTTTTATTCGTAATATCTAAATCCACATAAGCAAACCAAGGCTTATCATTTTTTAAGAGTGATAAAACACCATTTCTCGCTTCTTTTGGCGAAGAGGCTTTCACTTTAGGCAATTTCACATTACGGAACAAGGCTTGTTTAAATAAGCTATCTTTAAATGCCGTAGACGAATAAGCGACAAATTGATATTTCTCATCTTGTAGCTTTTTAATTAATACCGACGGCGTATGATTACTCAAAATACTGTCCGTATAATTTGCATTCAGTCCATAGAATAAGCCTACTAAGCCGGCATTGTTCGTATTACCGCTACTGTAATGATTCGTAAATTGAGTGGAGCTTGTGGCAAACTCAAACAATTTAGGCATTTTCTCACTAGTCAGCGCATCATAACGTAAGCCTGAAACGGTAATCACGAGGATATTTGGTTTGTTCTCAACTTGCTCAAACTGAAGGTCTTTTTTCGGATAATCAAGTTTTAATGCGTCTAAACGCCCTTCTTGCTCTAAGCGATGAGAGTATGTTTCCGCATTAATAAATCCTTGTTTTTCCAAAAAGGTTCGAGCAGTCATTGGATAAGAAAGCGGGAAATTTGAGCGTTGCATGGTAATCGGACGGTATAAAAATGCATCCGCCCAAGCGTAAATTAAATGTGTTGCAACAAAAGTAGATGTCAGCACTAATCCGACTTTCTTCAGCCATTTCTGACGCTCTAAACTACGTAAT
>CABSZQ010000321.1 GCA_902482195.1 uncultured Haemophilus sp. | reverse complement strand
ATTTCCAATACACGGTTCACTTCAGAACGAACTTTAATGAGTTGTTGCCAGTAAGCATCGTCTAGTTTTTCATTCTCGCCTAAGCCAAATAAGCCTTCGTAGAATTCTTCAGTAAAGACAAATTCAGCACGTGGCGTCGCTGTTTGTGGCAAGTAGCCCCAAATTTCATCTGCTGTGAATGACAAGATTGGTGCCATCCAACGTACTAAAGCTTCCGCAATGTGCCATAACGCTGTTTGACAGCTACGACGTGCAAGGCTGTCTGCTTTGGTGGTGTATTGACGGTCTTTGATAATATCAAGGTAGAACGAGCCCATTTCCACAGAACAGAAACGCATTAAACGTTGTACCACCGTGTGGAATTGATAGTTATCGTACGCGTCTTTAATTTCTTTTTGAGCATCTAACGCACAAGCTACCGCCCAACGATCTAGGCTAATCATATCTTCCGGTTTAACTGCATCACGTTGCGGATCAAAACCATTCAAGTTCGCTAATAAGAAACGTGCGGTGTTACGAATACGACGATAGCTATCCGCTGCTCGTTTTAAGATCTCATCAGAAACGGTCATTTCACCGGTATAGTCGGTAGAAGCGACCCATAAACGTAAAATATCACCACCGAATTTATCCATGACTTCTTGTGGGGTCACGATGTTACCGATAGATTTTGACATCTTACGGCCTTGACCATCTACAGTGAAACCATGGGTTAACACTTGTTTGTATGGTGCTTTATTATCTGTTGCAGTAGAAAGCATTAAAGAAGACATAAACCAACCACGGTGTTGGTCAGAACCTTCTAAATACATATCGATATCTTGACCGTTAAATTCTGGACGATTCGCGACAACGGAAGAATAGGTTGATCCTGAGTCAAACCACACGTCAAGGGTATCAGGCACTTTGCGATAGGTTTCTGCATCAGCCCCTAATAATTCTTTTTCGTCTAAATCCCACCATGCTTGAATACCGGCTTTCTCTACACGTTTCGCTACTTCTTCAAGTAACTCTAAGGTACGCGGATGAAGCTCTTCGGTTTCTTTGTGCACGAATAAGGTCATCGGCACGCCCCAAGTACGTTGACGGGAAATACACCAGTCAGGACGGTTTTCAACCATTTTTTCGATACGTGCTTGACCCCAATCTGGAATCCAACGTACGCCTTTGATTTCGCCTAATGCTTGTTGGCGTAAACCCTGTGTTTCCATACCGATAAACCATTGTGGTGTTGCACGGAAAATAATCGGGGTTTTGTGACGCCAGCAGTGTGGGTAGCTGTGTTTGATTTTCTCAACTTTTAATAAGTTGCCCACTTCTTGTAATTTTTCAACAACCAATGGATTGGCTTCAAATACGCCTTTGCCTGCAAAGAATTCAGTCGTTGAAATAAATTTACCGTCATTCGATACAAGACCCGCCATTGGTAAATTATATTTTTGTCCTACAATAAAGTCGTCCAAACCATGATCTGGTGCAGTATGTACTAAACCTGTACCGCCATCAGTGGTCACGTGATCACCTAAAATCATTGGTACAGTGAAATCATAGAAAGGATGGTTAAAGCGTACTAACTCAAGCGCTTGACCTTTTACTGAACCTAACACTTCAACGTGTTCTACACCCACCGCTTTCGCCACAGATTCCACTAATTCAGCAGCTAAAATCACACGCTCATCGCCAAGTTGTACTAAGTTGTATTCTAAGTCTGCATTTACTGCAATCGCACGGTTAGACGGCATAGTCCAAGGTGTGGTAGTCCAAATCACTGCTGATAATTTGCCATGGCCTTTGCCTACTGCGTTAAATTTCTCTTCAATTTCGACCGCACTTACCGCCGGGAAACGCACATAAATGGACGGAGAAACTTTGTCTTCGTATTCCACTTCTGCTTCCGCTAAAGAAGAGCCACAATCCAAACACCAGTGCACTGGTTTTGAACCTTTGTATAAGTGACCATTAGCAATCACTTTACCGAGTGTACGGATGATGTTTGCTTCGGTGTTGAAGTTCATCGTTAAATAAGGATTATCCCAATCGCCCAACACACCTAAACGGATAAAATCTTTTTTCTGACCTTCTACTTGTTCCGCAGCATATTCACGACATTTTTGACGGAATTCAGCTGCGGTCACTTTCTCGTTTGGCTTACCCACCAAACCTTCTACTTTTAATTCAATTGGCAAACCATGACAGTCCCACCCCGGGATATAAGGCGAATCAAAACCTAATGCAGTTTTGGAT
>CABSZQ010000320.1 GCA_902482195.1 uncultured Haemophilus sp. | reverse complement strand
GCGTAATATTTGATGTTGCATTAAGTTCAATGTATCCAGTCCAGGTGTCACATTGGGGGTATATTGCGCTGCAATACGAGCGAGTTGCGTCAATCCAAGGCTACTTTCAATACTCGAGCTAATCACCGCTTTTATGCCTAAGCTATGCGCTTGTGCAATCAGCTTTTGACAATCTTGCAGCGAGCCAATCAATGTTGGTTTAATCACAATGGCGCTTAAGTGCGGTTCTTTTTCTACAAGAAAATCTGGCTCACGCACACTTTCATCCCAAGCAATATTAATACCTGTTTGAGCGGCAAACTGGCGGCTTTCTTCACGAGTTTTACAAGGTTCTTCCAAAAATTGAATACGAGATCTATGTTGCGGTTTTACTTTCTCCGCAAATTTTAATGCCTTTTCCAAGGTCCATTGACGATTCGCATCTAGACGTAATTGCAAATCAGGAATGGCTTCAAGAAACATATCCGTAATCAAACCATCACGATTCGCTTCATACATACCGACTTTAATTTTAGCCATTTTGTCACCGGGCATTTGATTCAGTTCCGCATATAACTCATCAGGATCACCATAGCACAACGGTGCAGTATGATAGTTGCCTTCCTCATTTAAATAACGCTTCATCTCATCCATCGCCGTGCTAATACCGAAAGCAACAGAAGGATAGCAACCGTCAAGGGGCACTCTTGGCGCTTCGCAGCTTGCATGACACCAATTCGTCAGCCATTCAATGGCTTGCTCTTGCGCTTGTTCGATGGTTTCTTCACTAAACCCAGGTAAAGGTGCAATTTCCCCCCAGCCATCACGGCTGCAAGCTACACGCACAATCAAGCCTTCACGGCGTTTTAAAAAACGTCCACGTAAAATCAATTGGCTATCGACGGGAATAGAATAACGATAAAGATTAAATGATTTGGTTTCCATCTTATTCTCCTTGATGACAAAAGTGCGGTTAAAAATACACAGATTTTAACCGCACGCATTCTATTTAAAAGGCACTTGTTTCATAAATAATTTACGTTTTACTCTCATAAATTCGTTTATGATTCTTTCAAAGACTGAAAATTTCGTTTGATTTTCACAAACCGACTCTCTACCTTTTTGCAAACTACTTTCAAAAGGCTTATCCGGATTCACAACAAAATCTTGCACACAAATCCCTGGTGAAAGCTGAACCACTTTGTAATCCTTTAAATTCAAAAAATGCTCAAAGATAAGAGAATCAATGGCCACCTCAAGGGGTTTATTTTTTACCTGTTCGAGAAGATATTTAGCGCCTTTCGCTGTCACGGTATAACCCGCCGTTCCTGATTGCTTAAATGTTATGGGATAAATTTTTCTATTATACTTTGCAGGTCTAGGCGCGCGAAATACCATTCTTCCATTAGCTTCAAGCTTCAATACATCAATATCATCAGGCAAATAATCGACTTCTAACAGCTCTTTTGCATTCTCGCCTAAGTAAATATCATCTTCAAAAATATTGATATAATCCAAGCTCTTTTCTAATGCTAAATTCCATAGTGAGATATGACTTAATGCACAACCGATTTCCCCATCCCATAATTTAGCTTCTGAAGAGCGATCTAAAATAATATTAAATTTCTTTGCAACATCCTCAATATAATCTGGTGTCACTGCATCAAAAAATGAAAAAAGGATATTTTGCCGACCAAATTCTTGTTCAATATGTTTGCGACGTTTTGTTTCTCTGGTTAAGCTAATCACATAATTATGTTGTTTCACACAGGACATAAAATAATTCTAAAATATGAATAAGGATCGAGATATATCACGACAAGGCGGTTAAAAACACACTGATTTCTAACCGCACTTCTTATGATTAAAATTAAGGATTGCGTCTGAATTTGCTGAAGTCTGGTGCGCGTTTTTCGTTGAACGCGTTACGACCTTCTTGCCCTTCTTCAGTCATATAGAACAACATGGTTGCATTACCCGCGAGTTCTTGTAAGCCTGATTGACCATCACAGTCTGCATTTAATGCGGCTTTCAAGCAACGTAATGCAATTGGGCTGTTACGTAACATTTCACGACACCAACGCACAGTTTCTTTTTCTAAATCAGCATAAGGCACGACAGTGTTCACTAAGCCCATATCTAATGCTTCTTGCGCATTATATTGACGGCATAAGAACCAAATTTCGCGTGCTTTTTTCTGACCAACTAAACGCGCCATATAGCTTGCACCCCAACCACCGTCAAATGAACCTACTTTAGGACCAGTTTGACC
>CABSZQ010000319.1 GCA_902482195.1 uncultured Haemophilus sp. | reverse complement strand
GAATAGCGCCCTATTCATATTTATTTGAACAAGGAACATTATGGAAACGTTAGACAAAATCAAAAAACAAATCGCTGAAAATCCAATTTTAATTTACATGAAAGGTTCACCAAAATTACCTTCTTGTGGTTTCTCTGCGCGTGCATCTGAAGCATTAATGAATTGCAAAGTGCCTTTCGGGTATGTTGATATTCTTCAACACCCAGATATTCGTGCTGAATTACCGGCTTATGCAAACTGGCCAACTTTCCCACAATTATGGGTAGAAGGTGAGTTAATAGGTGGTTGTGATATTATTTTAGAAATGTATCAAGCTGGCGAACTTCAAACTTTATTAAGCGAAGTAGCGGCTAAAAATCAAGCTTAATTGACGATAGATTACAAGATAAACCTGCTTTTTAGCAGGTTTTCTTTTGCTCAAAAAATGATAAACCTGTTATAAAAATGTGATCAGATTAACATTTTTAAGTTAAATAACTTGTTGATAAAATTCCCTTACGTTAGACTACATGCACTTAGTCGGGGTGCCTATATTAATGGCTGAGAAACACCCGTGAACCTGAAACAGATAATGCTGGCGTAGGAAACTAATCATCTCATTATGCTGTTTCGTTATGCAAAAATAAGGAGAACGCATAATGAACAAAATACTTCCCATTTTAACCGCACTTTTTACCGCTTCCGCTTTCGCACAAGCTGCTCCTCAAACATTAGATGTTTATACTTATGATTCATTTAGTGCTGATTGGAGTGCTGGACCAAAAGTAAAAGCAGCTTTTGAACAACAATTCCCACAATGTAAGCTGAATTATGTGGCTTTTGACAATAATGGCACCTTGTTTAACCGTGTTCGTCTAGAAGGCAAAAAAATTAAGGCGGATGTCGTGCTCGGTTTAGATAGTTATCAAATTGAGGATGCACAAAAACTCAATATTTTTGAGCCAAATAAAGTGGATTTAAGCCAGTTACGTTTACCTATTAAATGGGAAAATAAAACATTCTTACCATTTGATTATGCGCAATATGCGTTTATTTATGACAAAAATAAATTGGTCAATCCACCAAAAAGCTTAAAAGAATTAGTTGAGCGTCAAGATCTTAAAGTGTTATATCAAGATCCGCGTACAAGCAGTATTGGACGGGGCTTATTGCTTTGGATGAATGTGGTTTATCCAGAAGCTGACGTAGCAAATGCCTGGAAAACTCTTTCTAAACATACTGTCACGGTCACCAAAGGCTGGACTGAGTCTTATGGTGCCTTCTTAAAAGGTGAAGGTGATGTGGTTTTAAGCGTCAATACTTCACCGATTTACCATATTCTTTCTGAACAAAAAGACAATTATGTGGCAACGGAATTTGCAGAGGGGAGCGTATTACAAGTTGAAGTCGCGGCAAAAGTCGCTAACCGTAATAATGCCTGTGCTGATGAGTTTCTAGGATTCTTACTTTCACCGCAAGCTCAAGCGGATATTGCCAAAAATAATGTGATGTTACCCGTGGTAGAGACCAATATCGAAAGTCATATTGATGCGCTTAATTCTCGTGCAAAATCAATGCGTATTTTAGATACCACAACGGTAACAAGTGAGCAGCTTAAAGGCTGGATCAATCAATGGCAAAAAGCTTTATCTAAGTAGTGTTAATGAGCTTATTGCAACATCCGCATTTTCGTCCTCGCCATTATTTGGGCGGAAGTGCGGTCATTTTTTTCATTGTTTTACTCTATGGATTTTCACTTTCTGCGGTTTTTTCAGTGGGAAGTGATTATGCCTTATCTGATTTCTTAAAAGACGATTATTTGCATCAAGTTATCGCTTTTAGTATCGGGCAGGCATTCTTGTCAGCCTTGCTTTCTAGCGTAATTGGAACTTTATTTGCACGCGCTTTTTTCTATTTAGATTTCAAAGGCAAATCGCTCATTTTACGCATTTTTTCTCTCACGTTTGTTTTGCCGGCATTACTGGCTATTTTCGGTTTGATTGGTATTTATGGCACAGCCGGTTGGCTAACACAACTGCTGCAAGCCTTGGGTATTTCGTGGAAACCCTCCATTTATGGTTTAAGTGGCATTCTCATTGCCCATTTATTTTTTAATATTCCCTTAGCTGCCCGAATGAGTTTACAGGCTTTGCAAAGTGTACCGACCGAACAGCATCAACTCGCGGCACAATTGAATATCAAAGGTTTCACATTTTTCCGTTTAATTGAATGGCCTTATTTGAAAAGCCAAATAGTGTCTGCCTTTGTACTGATTTTTATGTTGTGT
>CABSZQ010000318.1 GCA_902482195.1 uncultured Haemophilus sp. | reverse complement strand
GGGTGGCGGGCCACAAAATAGCACGCTAGAAGTTGCGATTTACCAAGCTATTTTCTTTGAATTCGATTTACCCAAAGCCGCACTTTTTGCGCTTGTACAATTTGCGTTTTGTTTTGCGTTCTTTTCGATTTCACAATATTGGGCGAAAGCACCCGAAACCCAGATTTCGCAACGTTATCGATGGGTTTTGCCTTCTTCAAGAGCGGTCAAATTTGGACATGTTTTTGTTTTATTCTCGGTGTGCTTATTTATTTTAAGTCCCTTATTCAATATCGTTTTCCAAGGTTTATCCGCAACTCAATTATTTGGCTATTGGCAAAACCCACAATTATGGAAAGCACTTGCTTATTCATTAACCATGGCACCGACAGCAGGGATTTTATCGGTATTATTTGCCTTCTTCCTATTGCTACTTTCCCGTCAGCTACAATGGCTATATCACCCGAAATTAGCCCACTTAATTTTAACGGGGGGCATGATGATTTTAGCCATTCCGACGATCGTTTTAGCAGTCGGCTTATTCCTTTGGTTACAAGATATTGATTTTTCAGCAGGGCATTTGTTTGTAGTGGTATCGGTTTGCAACGCCTTGGCTGCCTTGCCATTTGTGATCAAAATTCTCAATACACCAATGAATCAATCGATGCAATATTATGAAAAACTCTGTTTATCGCTGAATATTACAGGCTGGCAGCGTTTTCGTTTAATTGAATATCCGCTACTAAAAGCACCGTTGAAATATGCCTTGGCGCTCGCAACGACTTTATCACTCGGCGATTTTACAGCGATAGCCTTATTTGGTAGTCCTGATTTTACTTCGTTGCCTCATTTGCTTTATCAACAAATTGGGCAATATCGAAGCCAAGAAGCGGCAGTGACGGCATTGATTTTATTGGGCTTATGTTTAGGTTTATTTATGTTTATTGAAGGGCAGAAGGAACAACATGATTAAATTAAATAATGTGGTCTTCAATTATCAATCCATGCCGATGGTGTTTGATTTACAGATTCAAGCTCAGGAAAAAATAGCCATCATTGGTGAAAGTGGTGCAGGAAAAAGTACCTTACTGAATTTAATTGCCGGCTTTGAATATGCTGATAGTGGCGAGATTTGGCTCAATGGTGAAAATCATACCAAAACGGCACCTTTTGAACGCCCCGTTTCTATGCTATTTCAGGAAAACAATCTCTTTACTCATCTTTCTGTAGAAGAGAATATTGCCTTAGGTTTAAAACCGAATTTAGCCTTAAATGCAGAAGAAAAAGCACTTGTAGAACAAGCTGCAAGTGCGGTCAATTTACAGGATTTTTTAACGAGAAAACCGATCGCACTTTCAGGTGGACAAAAACAGCGAGTGGCACTGGCGCGCTGTTTGCTACGAGATAAACCCATTTTATTATTGGATGAGCCTTTTTCCGCACTTGATCCTAAATTACGCATTGAAATGCAGGATTTAATGGATCAATTATGTAAAGAAAAAAAGCTCACCATGTTATTGGTGACGCATCAACCCAAAGAAATTGAACGGCATATTGATCGAGTGATTGAAATTTATCAAGGAAAAGTGATCTGATCTCTTTTTATCATATTGCAGAGTAATATGCTCAACTTAATAAAAGCGACATAGCTTAAACGAGGAAAATATAATGACCACAACAAATGTAGTACAGCTTTCATCCATTACACCGCATCCTTCAGTAGAGTATTGGTCTGTTTGTAAAGTCGAAGCGCTATTTGAAACCCCTTTTTTAGAATTAGTCTATCGTGCGGCTCAAGTGCATCGAGAGCATTTCAACCCGGGTGCGATACAGTTATCGACCTTGATGTCAATTAAAACGGGTGGTTGTCCTGAGGATTGTGGTTATTGTCCTCAATCAGCGCGTTATCAAACAGGTGTACAAAATCAGCAGATCTTGGATATTGATGAAATTGTCGAAAAAGCCAAAATTGCTAAAGCACGTGGTGCAGGACGTTTTTGTATGGGCGCAGCATGGCGTGGTCCTAAGCCTAAAGATATGGAAAAAGTGACGGCGATTATTCGTGCGGTAAAAGATATTGGCTTAGAAACTTGTGGTACCTTTGGGTTGTTGCAAGATGGTATGGCGGAAGAGTTAAAAGATGCAGGATTGGATTATTACAACCACAATCTTGATACCGCGCCAGAGAATTATCACAATGTCATTGGCACGCGCCGTTTTGATGATCGTTTAAGCACATTAGGAAAAGTGCGTCATGCAGGCTTAAAAGTTTGCTGTGGCGGTATTGTGGGTA
>CABSZQ010000317.1 GCA_902482195.1 uncultured Haemophilus sp. | reverse complement strand
GAAAATTTGCCAATCTCGTGAAAGCTCACCCTTTTCAGGATTCACTAATAAATTCCAAACGATAGACGAAAGATGGATATTGAAGCGACTAAAAACTTCCGTATCAAACAGTAATAAAGTGGTGCAAATTGTTGCGATAATCACCGTTAGTCCACGGAAAGTGCGGTGATTTTTGATAATGAAACT
The DNA here is from genome assembly GCA_902482195.1 of uncultured Haemophilus sp. Taxonomy (GTDB): domain Bacteria; phylum Pseudomonadota; class Gammaproteobacteria; order Enterobacterales; family Pasteurellaceae; genus Haemophilus_D. The sequence goes on along the minus strand of CABSZQ010000317.1, from coordinate 2,105 downwards.
CAGCGGAAATATAACCAGCAAATACAAGGCAAAAACACAAAAACTGAAATGCCCTAATAAGCTGATAAAGAAATAAATTTTGCCGAGTAAAGTGTCTGGCCAGTCAATGAGAAAAGCGTAACGACTACCAATAAGAATTGCGATGATAATGTTAAAAAAAGCAAACCAGTGTCCCCACGAAATTTTTCGTGAGGTTTCTTCACGGTATTCACGTCCGTTGAATTTGCTCTTTTTAAACCAAAACATTTTATTTTATTTTTACCGAATTCATTAGAGAGTTGGCAAAGGCTTGAGCTAAAGCTTCACGCTGTGCGGCGGGTACGCTAGTGGTCAATAAATTACTGGCCATATTGCCTAAAGCGATAAGAGAAAGATCAACGGGCGCTTTGTGAGTTTCAAGCACGCTAATCATATCGTTAATGATGGCATTAACTTGCCCATCGGAATACTTTGAATGTTGAGCCATTTGGAATGTTTAAGCCTGTTCTAAATACAAAAAAACTTCTCATATCATACCCGATAATTTGTCCAATCTGAATAATTTCTTTTTTCTTGCTTAAAAAGTGCGGTTATAATTTAAGGTAAATTTTACGAAGGAAAAAATTATGAGCATTACGGTTAATCAAATCGTGCTACATCAATTAGTTAAGCACGCTGAAAATGAAACCACTACGATGGAAAGCGTGTTGCGTGATGAACTTCTCACCATTACGCCGGAAGTCGAACAAATGATGTTGCAATTACATCAAGGTTATCAAAATAAAGGCAAAGCTTTTGGTGTCTTCCAAGAGAATTCCATTTTTGCACAAGATCTGAATCGTTTATTAGAAAATGAAATCAACTTTTTAAATTTCAGCCAACAATCTACAAAATTATTAGCGCAAGAATTGGGCAAATATAATTTTGCAGACAGCGGTACGCTTATCCTATGCCAATATAACTTTTTAGCGACGGATTACCTACTTATCGCACTATTAGATAGTCGTATCAGCATGTTAGTTGACGAAAATCTTGAAATTCGCCGTACGGAATACTTAGATATTACACAATTTGATATTGCGGCACGTATCAACTTAACGGATTTGCAAGTGAACGCAAACTCAAACCGCTACCTTACCTTCATTAAAGGTCGTGTTGGCCGTAAAATTAGTGACTTCTTTATGGATTTCTTGGGGGCTGAAGAAGGGTTAAATCCACAAGTTCAAAACCAATGCTTATTACAAGCTGTAAGTGACTACTGTGAACAAGGTGAACTAAACAAAGAACAAACTCAAGCAGTGAAAAAACAGGTATTTGAATACTGCAAAGGTCAATTAGCAAGCGGTGACGAGATCGCATTAACTGAACTTTCAGCGAATTTGCCGACTCTAAACGAGCGCCCTTTTGTCACCTTTACAGAAGAGCAAGATTACGGCTTGGAAGAAACCATTCCGCCAGTACGCTCAGCCTTAAAAACATTAACGAAATTTTCGGGCTCAGGTAAAGGTGTGACATTAAGTTTTGATGCGGATTTATTGAATAACCGTATTGAATGGGATCCACTTACAGATACTTTAACAATCAAAGGGATACCACCAAATCTGAAAGATCAACTTCAAAAAGCATTAAAGTGCGATAATTAATTTGGCAAGATCATAAAGTTTCGGTATCATTCGACATAACTTTGCAGTAAAAGGTAAAAAATATGCAATTAAAAACATTTTTAGGTGCAGTTGTTTTAGCATTAAGCTTAACTTCTTGTTCAACTGTACAAAAAGTCGTTTATCGTATTGATGTACCACAAGGTAACTATTTAGAAGCGGCCACTGTGGCACAAGTAAAACCAGGCATGACCGCCCAACAAGTACAATATTTACTTGGCACACCGGTTTTAATCGATCCTTATAGTAACCTAACTTGGTATTACGTCTTCTTACAACAACACTCTTACCAAAAACCTGAACAACACACATTTACGGTAAAATTTGATCAAAACGGTTTAGTAAGCAGTGCTGAATTAGATAAACCATTACCTGAAGTAGCAAAACAAGACGAAAATAATACGATCATCAGCACTCCTGAAAATACAGGTAAGAAAAGCTGGTGGAAATTCTGGTAATAATTAA
>CABSZQ010000316.1 GCA_902482195.1 uncultured Haemophilus sp. | reverse complement strand
CTTTTTGCTGCTTGATTTGCTCAATCAACTCGCCGCCAACACCACCTACACCGACTAGAAACATATCAACAACTTTTTTGTTATTAAAAAGCGCTTGGTGAGTGGCTTTCACAGCTTCAATCGCTTTATTTTGCGCCACTACCGCTGAAATTGAACGCTCAGAAGAACCTTGTGCAATTGCAACTAAGCTGATATTCGCTTGTGCTAAGGCAGAGAAGAAACGAGCCGCAATACCTTTAGCTTGTTTCATACCATCACCTACAACTGAAATGATAGAAAGATCTTTTGCAACTTCAATAGGTTCTAAGTCATGCGCTTTTAATTCTGTCGCAAACTCTTGTTCTAAAACCGCTTTTGCTGCATCCGCTGATTTCACTGGTACACAGAAACTAATGCTGTATTCAGAGGACGATTGCGTAATTAAAATAACTGAAATACCGGCTTTTGACATCGCTGAAAATACACGCGCAGCCATCCCTACCATGCCTTGCATACCAGGGCCTGAAACATTAAACATTGCCACGTTGTCAAGGTTAGTAATCCCTTTCACTTGTAACCCTTCAGATTTCACATGACCATCGATTATTGAACCAGGTGCAGATGAATTACCGGTGTTTTTAATCACACAAGGGATTTGTTTTGGTAATAATGGACCAATTGTACGTGGATGGATCACTTTCGCGCCAAAATAAGAAAGCTCCATCGCTTCACGGTAAGAAAGGCTTGGTAATAAACGAGCATCTGGCACTAAACGTGGGTCACAAGTATAAACGCCATCTACATCAGTCCAAATTTCACAAACAGACGCATCTAAACAAGCGGCTAAACAGGCGGCTGAATAATCAGAACCATTACGGCCTAATAACACTAATTCACCTTTATCATTACATGCGGTAAAACCGGCCATTAGAACCACTTTATCTTTACCGATACTTTTCGCATCAACGCGTTTTGTAGATTCGTCAATATCAACTGAAGATTCTAAGTAACCACCTTGTGCTAATAATTGCTTAACTGGATCAACAATGTGAACACTATACCCACGTGCTTCAAACCACGCTTTCATCATGGCAATTGATAATTTTTCACCACGGCAGTCAATGGTTGCTTTAACTTTATCTTCTACTTTTCCAGCTTGGCGAATTTCTTCTAATAATCCTTTAATTTGGGCAAATTCTGCATCAATGAGGGCTTTGGTACCCGCAAGATCAAATTTATTATTTTCAGCGTGTAAACCATTAATGATGTTATAGAAAATCTCAATGGCTTCGTTAAAGTGGGTATCAGTAGGTTGGTTTAATACGGCTTTTTCAGAGAGGGCAACAAGATGGTTAGTAATTTTTGCAGGAGCAGATAAGACACCAGCCGCCTGCTCTTCCAAATGAGCTTTTTCGATTAATTGAGCCGCTTGCGAGAAACGCTCAGGGTTGGCTAATGAAGTGCCACCAAATTTTAATACGCGCATGATAATATCCTCAGATGTTGTGATTTTTAAATACTAAAAAACCCGCACTAGACTGAATGCGGGTTTTCTTGATCCTGTTTGTTACGCACTAACCCGCCCCATTAATGGTCGTAATGGTCATAATAATGGTGGTAATCGTGAAAGTGCGGTTATTTTTCATTGTGTTTTAACCTTGAAAAAAAAGATGTGTTTAGAAATACCGAAAAAGCGCGGGCTTGTCAAACACAAAATCAAAAAAATGAAGATTTTTTCTAAAAATCATCGCTTTGGTGTAGAATAAAGAGAGTTTCACATTGGTCAGGAAGGGAATTATGACAATTAAACAAGCACTCGAAACCATCCATCAAAAAATCCAAGATGCCACTCAACTCGCTCACCGCCCAGAAAGTGCGGTCACTTTATTAGCAGTTTCTAAAACGAAACCCAATGAAGCGATTTTAGAAGCCTATCATGCAGGACAAAAAGCATTTGGTGAGAACTACGTTCAAGAAGGTGTAGATAAAATTCAGTATTTTGAAGCACAGAATATTCAGCTTGAATGGCATTTTATTGGCCCATTGCAATCCAATAAAACGCGTCTTGTGGCTGAGCATTTTGATTGGATGCAAACGCTAGAACGTGCAAAAATTGCTGATCGTTTAAATGAACAACGCCCTACCAATAAAGCGCCTTTGAACGTTCTAATCCAAATTAATATCAGTGATGAAGCCAGTAAATCAGGTATCCAACCGAGTGAAATGATTGCGCTTGCAAAACACATTGAAAATCTACCGCACCTACGTTTACGTGGATTAATGGCTATCCCTGCTCCAACAGACAATATTGCTGAACAAGAAG
>CABSZQ010000315.1 GCA_902482195.1 uncultured Haemophilus sp. | reverse complement strand
TAAAATAATATGGTAAGCCCCATCCACATTAACCGGTGTGCTGTATTGACCAACATTTAATAATAATGCTGCATCTTCAAAGTTTTTCGGTAATTCGTTGTCTTTTACCCAACCTAATTCGCCGCCTTGTGCACCAGAAAGTTTATCCACAGATTTCGCTTTTGCTAACTCAGCAAAATCAGCGCCTTTTTGCAGTTCTTGATAAACTGCATCCGCTTCTTTCTCAGTGGCTAATTGGATATGCGCTAATTTTTGGCTAATGAATTGCGCTTTATTTTCTTGATAATATTGTGCAATTTGTGTTTCAGTGACAGGTTGTAATTTACCTAATTCGTTCGCTGAAACGCGAATATATTGCACTTTCGCCTGTTCAGGTTGAACAAGTGATTTCGCATTCGCATCGTAATACGCTTTAATTTCTTCTTCTGTCACCTTTTGTTTTGCCACTTCATCGGCTAATGGAAGGGTTGCAAGACGAGCGATACGTTTTTGGAAAAAGGTTTGTGCACTATCTTTTACTTGAGCCGGCACAACAAATTCACTGTCAGCCAAACCGTTTTGCATTTGTTCAAGTGTTAATGCATTACGTAAAATAGCCGCATAAGTATCTGACGTTAAACCATTTTGAGTCAATAATTGTTGATAGCGCGCGTTATCAAATTTACCGTTAGATTGTAAGTTAGGATCGCTTACAATCGCACGTTTGATCATCTCATCACTTACACCTAATTTTAATTCTTTCGCATATTGACGGATTAATTCTTGATCAACTAAACGTTGAATTAAATTTTGACGAAGTGCGGTCACAAATTCCACAGAGTCAGTTTTCGCTAGGAAGCTCTCGCCTTCTTGTTGAGCTCTAGCTTCAAACTCTTGGTTATAACGATTTAAGAAATCTTGTTGAGAGATTGTCTCGCCATTTACTTTTGCCGCAAAACTATCATTGCTGCTATACAGATAACCTGACATCCCACCAATCAAAAATGAAACTGGAATTAAAGCAAAGATCGCTTTTCCGATAAAGCTATGGGCGATGCCATGCATTTTTTCAATTAACATTCAATTATTACCCTTTTAAAAAAGACAAAGTTCATAGGATTATAATCTAAAAGGCGAAAATTCGCACTTAAAAAACACCATGTTCGTGTAGGATTTTCACAGCCATGACTAATAACACTAAACCGCCAAAAATCTCTGCTTTGCTTTTGAATTTTTTCCCTCAAAAATGACCGCTCTTTACACCAATAAAAGAGATGACGAAGGTTGTTAAACTTATGATGAAGACAGCCAATAAAATGTCCACGGAAAGAAAAGCAAAAGAGATACCGACGGCTAATGCATCAATACTCGTTGCCACACCAAGTGTTAGCAAGTGTTTTAAACTAATCAATGAGGGAGCGGGTTCATCATCCGAGCTAAGCCCTTCTCGAATCATATTCACACCGATGAGCGCAAGCAAAACAAAGGCAATCCAATGATCCCAATTTTGAATCATCTGACTAAATTGCAGCCCGACAACATAGCCTATAACAGGCATAATGCCTTGAAATAACCCAAAGCAGCATGCAATAGCTAATGCTTGTTTCCATCGAAAAGCGCGCATTGCTAAGCCTTTAGAGATGGAAACTGCAAAGGCATCCATCGAAAGACCAAGCGCAATGACCCACACCATATGAAAAGTCATAAACTAACGTTTATTTTCCAATACAGAAAGAACTGAAAATATTGCCGAGCAAATCATCCGAAGTAAATTGCCCCGTAATTTCACTTAGGTTAGCTTGTACTAAACGAAGTTCTTCCGCCAATAATTCACCTGCATGAAATTCAGTTAATTGGACTAACCCAATTTGTAAACGTTCGGCCGCTTTTTCTAAGGCATCAAGATGACGACGGCGTGCTAAGAAACCACCTTCCATCCCTGTTTGGAAGCCCATAGCCTGTTTTAAATGCTCACGCAATAAATCTACACCCTGATGTGTTTGGGCGGATAAACAAACGGTCGTTGTTCCATTTTCTTCTTTTAGCCCAACTGCCTCGCCGCTTAAATCTACTTTATTGCGAACAATGGTCACTGGCATATTATTTGGCAATTTTGATAAAAATTCTGACCGCACTTTTTCGATATTTTGGCTATCAGGATCGCTACTGTCTAACATTAAGATAATACGATCAGCTTGCTCAATCTCCGTCCAGGCACGCGAGATCCCGATACGTTCAACTTCATCTGTCGCTTCTCGAAGGCCTGCGGTATCAATAATATGTAAAGGCATGCCATCAATATGAATATGCTCACGCAACACATC
>CABSZQ010000314.1 GCA_902482195.1 uncultured Haemophilus sp. | reverse complement strand
GTCACATCCAGTGCGGTGGTTGGTTCATCTGCAATGAGCAATCTCGGTTTACATGCAATGGCCATAGCAATCATAACGCGTTGGCTCATCCCGCCAGAAAGCTGATGCGGATAAACATCAATACGTGATTCAGGATCAGGTATTCCGACTAAGCGTAATAGCTCTAAGGTGCGTTCACGGCGTTCTTTTTTGCTACCGCCTTGATGCGCTTTAATGGCTTCCATAATTTGAAAACCGACTGTATAAGCGGGATTTAAGCTTGTCATTGGGTCTTGGAAGATCATAGCAATATCGGCCCCAACTAATTCCCGCTTTTCTTTTGGCGGTAAGCTTAAGAGATCTTTTCCTTCAAATTCTAAGCCTTTCGCTGAAACACGACCAGGAAAATCAATTAAGCCCATCACAGCAAGGGAACTTACTGATTTCCCTGAACCTGACTCGCCGACAATACCTAATACTTCGCCTTGATTGATTTGGTAGCTAATACGATCCACCGCTTTAAAAGGTGCTTTTTCATCACCAAAGTGAACAGAAAGCTCTTTTACATCTAACAATGCCATTCTGCCCCCTATTGTTTTAATTTTGGATCGAGCGCATCACGCAACCCGTCGCCCATTAAGTTGAATGCTAAAACAAGCGATAAAATCACTAAACCTGGAATCGTAACCAACCAGTTGGCCGCCTGCATAAAACTACGCGATTCAGATAACATAGTCCCCAATTCCGGTGTTGGTGGTTTTGCACCAATACCTAAGAAACCTAAGGTTGCTAATTCTAAAATGGCATTAGATATCCCCATTGTCATTTGCACAATGAGAGGCGCAAGGCAATTCGGTAAAATGACAATAAACATTAAACGTAATACGCTTGCTCCTGCCACTCGTGAAGAAGTGACATAATCTCTGTTTTTCTCATTTAATACCGCTGCACGTGTTAAGCGCACATAACTTGGAATCGAAACCACGGCAATCGCCAACGTCGCATTCGTTAAAGAGGGCTCTAAAATTGACACCACCACAATGGTTAAAAGTAGGTTTGGGATAGCCAACATAATGTCAATAAAACGAACAATTAATGTGTCTAATGCCCCGCCATAATAGCCGGCAAGTAAGCCAAGACTCGTCCCTAAAATGCAAGATAAAATCACAATAATGAAACCCGCAAAAACAGAAATGCGTGTACCATAAATAATGCGAGAAAGAATATCTCGACCAATGTCATCTGTACCCAGTAAATAAGCTGAGTTGCCGCCTTCATACCAAGCTGGTGGTAACAATAAAGCTGAACGATTTTGTTCGATAGGATCAAAAGGTGCTATCCAAGGGGCAAAAATACTGATTAATGCGACGACAAGGATAAAAGTGAGCCCAATCACCGCCCCTTTATTTTGTTTGAAATAAAACCAAAACTCCTGCAACGGTGTTCGAGGAGCAAAGGTTTCAATAGATAAAGTTTGTTCCGTCATTAATAAGGCTCCTTATTGATGGCGAATACGTGGGTTTACCACGCCATAAAGTAAATCGATCGTCAAATTCACCACAATAATAATTGTAGCAATAATCAACACGGCGCCTTGTAAGACGGGATAATCGCGATTGGTAATCGCATCAATAATCCATTTACCGATGCCCGGCCATGAGAAAATTGTTTCGGTTAAAACTGCACCGGATAATAACTGCCCTACAATCAAGCCCACAACGGTCACAACAGGGATGAGCGCATTGCGCAGTGCGTGAAAAATGACAATTCGGGTATAGCTTAAGCCTTTAGCTTTTGCGGTACGAATATAATCTTCCCCTAACACTTCCAACATTGAGGAGCGAGTCATTCGGGTAATCACTGCAAGTGGAATGGTACCTAGCACAACAGCAGGGAGAATCAATGACTTAACTGCATTTTCAAAAGCACCTGGTACACCTGAAAGCCAAGTATCGATTAACATAAAACCGGTTGGTGTATCGATCCAGAAACTGTCTTCTAAACGTCCCCCTTGTGGCAAACCAAACCAAGGTGAAACATATAAGATCAAAATTAATCCCCACCAGAAAATTGGCATGGAATAACCCGTTAAGGACATGGCTGTCACCGTATGAGAAATCCAACTATCTTTTTTGACGGCCGCAATCGTTCCGAGCGTAATACCCGCAATTAACGACCAAAATAGCGCAAAGAAAGCTAATTCAAACGTGGCAGGAAAGAGTGTGAAAAATTCAGTCAGAACAGGCTGTCGAGTACGGAATGACTCACCAAAATCACCTTGTATCACATTGCCAATATAATTGAAATATTGCTGATACAACGGTAAATCGAGA
>CABSZQ010000313.1 GCA_902482195.1 uncultured Haemophilus sp. | reverse complement strand
GGATATGAGTGTGGAGGCGTTGGGGACTGCGTTCGAATTGTTCAGTTACAACATGGAAAATAAGATGGAAGCGATTCTCCTGAATGGCAAGATCAAAGTAAGTGTGGAGAATAAGGAAACAAACCAAATGAAAGAATACTTCGTCTCTCCCGACGAAAAGATCTTGGTGGACCGGCAAACCGGCAAGATTTCCAAACAGATTGTGGATGCCGACAAATACACCGCTTGGCGCAAACAAAAGATGCTGAGCTTCGAAAACGAAAAACTTTCCATGATCATCCCGCGTCTCGAACAGTGGTACGGCAGAAAGGTGATGTGCCAAAAGGATCTGGCTGATAAATACCGGTTCACTTTCAAAGTGAGGGATGAGTCGCTAGAAAAGATACTGATGTTGATTCAACTGTCTTCTCCATTAAAATATAAAGAAATAGAGGATGGTAATTATAGTTTGACCCGTTAGTCATGAACTTGCAATAATTTTTTTTCTAATTTATTGCAATAAGAATAGGGGGAAAAGATTTTTTATGTGTATTTATTATAAAAAGATTAATTTTGAAATAATAGTATAATATTAAAATCTGAAAAATGCCTATGAGAAAGGATATTTGTTAACCTAAAAAATTGGAGGATGTCGGCAAACACCCTCCAGTTCGAGATTTCGACTACATGTCCATACTTAAATATTCAAACCGTGGAATGGGCATGCTAATATTCATCAAAAACATTACAAAGTTATGAAAAAAAGTAATGAACGGGCACTTTGTGTCCCATTATTAAAAAAAACTAAGCGTATCATGAAACTCACGACCTTATTTTCTTTAGGTGTCGCTTGCTGTATATCTGCTTCAACTTATGCGCAGGGTTATAAATTATCCATGAATAAGCAGAATAGCAGTATCATTGAGATTTTGAAAGACATTGAAAACAATAGTGAATTTACATTCTTTTTCAATGACAACAAAGTGAATGTAAATAAAAAGGCGAGCATCAATGTAAAAGATGCGACTTTGGATGAAGCGCTGGCTCAAGTACTGAAAAATACCGGTTACGATTATCAAATTATAGATCGACAAGTATTGATAAAGACAGCTTCGTCCTCTGTTTCTTCCGTGCCCAGTGTACAACAGAATCAAAAAGCGATTACCGGTATTATTAAAGATGTAAACGGTGAACCAATTATTGGTGCAAACGTTGTTGAAAAAGGTACGACAAACGGTACCGTTACCGATATCGAAGGGAGGTTCTCCCTTAATGTTGCACCAGGTGCAACATTAGTAGTTTCTTATATAGGATATACTACAAGCGAAATAGTTGTTGGCAATAAAACAGATTTGGCGATCAGTTTGAAAGAAGATTCTGAAATGCTGGATGAAGTGGTTGTTGTCGGTTATGGAACCATGAAGAAAAAAGATTTGACAGGTGCTGTTGCTGCTGTTAAAGGTGATGATTTGGCTGCCCGCAAAACGACTCAATTATCTACAGCCTTACAAGGTGCTGCTTCTGGTGTCACAGTAACACGTGATAATAGTGCTCCTGGAGCAACTGCTAGTATACAAATTCGAGGTGTGACGACTATTGGTGAGACAAGCCCTTTAGTGATTGTAGATGGAATTCCAGGGGATATTAATCAAGTGAATCCAGAAGATGTAGAGAGTATGTCCGTTTTGAAAGATGCGGCATCTGCTTCAATTTACGGTTCACGTGCTGCAGCTGGTGTGATTGTAATCACGACAAAACGTGCAAAACAGGATGATTTATCCCTAAACTATAATTTCGAATATGGTTGGGAAATGCCGACTAAATTACCAGAATATGTTGGTGCTCAGCGATACTTGGAAATGATAAATGAAACGCGTTTTAATGATAATAATTCAGGTGGTTGGTATCAGGCTTATTCTGAAGACCAAGTGAATAATTGGGTGAAAAATAATGCAACAAATCCAGATGCTTATCCTATAGTGGATTGGCAGGATGCAATTTTGAAAAGTTCTGCTCCACGTCAGACTCATTCGATTAATATTGCTGGAGGTAGCAAAGTTGTGAAAACGAAAGCCTCTTTCCGATATGACAAGACAGATGGTCTTTATGAAAATAGAGGATATGAGCGTTATATGATTCGTATCAATAATGATTTTAAAATAAATAAATGGCTTGAAGCTCATTTAGATGTAAATTATAAACGTTCAAAATCGGAAGAACCACATACGAATCCGATGGAATTGAATTTTCGTGCAACAGCTCCAATTTATGCAGTTCGTTGGAGTAATGGATTGTGGGGAGATGTCAAAGATGGAGAAAATCCATTGGCAATGATAAC
>CABSZQ010000312.1 GCA_902482195.1 uncultured Haemophilus sp. | reverse complement strand
ACGCTCTTGTTCTTCACGCTCCATACGAGCTTGTTTTGCTTCAAAACGGATTTTAGCCTCTTCGGCTTTTTTCGCTTTTTCTTTAATTTCCAAAATTTTAGCTTTTTCTTGTCGGAAATATTGGATAAGCGGAATATGGCTTGGGCAAACATAAGCACACACGCCACATTCAATACAATCTTTTAAGCTGTATTCTTCTGATTTTTGGTGATCTTCACTGCGAGCATACCAATAAAGTTGCTGTGGCATTAAATTAACAGGGCAAGCATCAGAACAAGCAGAGCAGCGGATGCAAGATTGCTCAGGTTCGGGTTCACCATATTCAAAATGATCAGGTGCCAATAGACAGTTAATTAATTTGGTGACGGGAGCATTGAGATCTGAAAGTTGCAATCCCATCATTGGTCCACCGGCGAAAACCGGGAAGCGTTCGTCATATTGATAGCCAACTTGTGCCAAGATGTGGTCAACCGGTGTACCTAATCGTACCCAGTAGTTACCTTTCTCTGAAATTTTATCGCCCGTAAGCGTGACGACACGCTCGATTAAAGGTTCGTCATTAATGACCGCTCTTTTTACCGCAAAAGCTGTACCGACATTATGCATTAATACGCCAATATCGTAAGAACGTCCGCCACTTGGTACTTCCATACCAGTCAGTAAATAAATAAGCTGTTTGGCTGCGCCAGATGGATATTTAGTCGGAATAACGCGCAATTCAATGTCATTTGCACCATGTAGTGATTGTTGAATAGCCTGAATCGCTTCAGGTTTATTGTCTTCAACCGCAATCACCACTTTTTCAGGGCGTAAGATATAACGTAAGATGCGAATCCCTTCGATCATTTCATCGGTGTAATCACGCATTAAGCGGTCATCACAGGTAATATAGGGTTCGCATTCTGCGCCGTTAATAATTAAGAGTTTAACTTTCTTTTCAGCTGATTGGATTTTGGCGGCAGTCGGGAATACCGCACCACCTAAGCCGGCAACACCTGCTTGATAAATACGATCAATGAGTTGTTCAACAGGTTGTGTGAAAAATTCTTCAAGTGGAAATTGCTCACGCCATTTATCTAAACCATCCGCTTGAATATGAATCATATCCTCGGTTAAACCAGAAGGATGGGGTGCGACATGTTTCCCGATAAATTTTACGATACCAGAAGTTGGGGCGTGAACAGGCAAGGTTCTTAAGCCATCACCTTGTGTTAAAGGTTGGCCTTTAAGCACATAATCGCCTTCTTTGACTAATACATTACCCGCTGAACCAGCATGCTGTTTAATTGGTACATAAAAATCATGAGCCAGTTCTGATTGCTGAATAGGGGATTGGTTTGATTGAGATTTCATTTCAGGTGGATGAATCCCGCCTTTAAAATCCCAAATTTTGCCGGAGTTAAATCTTGTTAATACATCAGCCATATTATTCCGACTCCCCAACCACTAATTTTTTCTCGATTTCTGTGGTGTTTACAACCGGAATGACTAATTTAGGATCAAACTTCCAGTTCCAATTATCAATATCTTTTTTCACTTTAATCATGGAAATACAATCTGTCGGACAAGGTGCCACACAAAGTTCACATCCAGTACAGAGATCAGGAATAATAGTATGCATGGCTTTGTTTGTACCAATAATGGCATCAACAGGGCAGGCTTGAATACATTTAGTACAGCCAATACACATATTCTCATCAATAAAGGCAACCATTTCTTCTGGTTCAGCGACATCATCCATTGCAGGCACATCAACGCCCATGATTTCGGCAATTTTTACTACCGTTGGGCGACCACCAGGCACACATTTTGTGATAACGTCACCATTAGCAATCGCTTCAGCATAAGGCTTACAGCCAGGATAGCCGCATTGCCCACATTGGCTTTGCGGTAAGATGGCATCAATTTTTTCGACGATAGGATCAGCTTTGACTTTTAATTTAATCGAAGCAACACCTAAAATCGCACCAAAAATTAAAGCGAGAACGGTTACTGAAATTAAGATAAACATTATTTTTTAGTGTTATTCCAAAATAAGCCGAGAAAAATCACGGTGACAGTAATAAACATTAAGAGATAAATCATTTTACTAATCCGGCGAAGCCCATAAAGGCGAGAGACATTAAACCGGCTGTAATTAACGCAATAGACGAGCCACGAAAAGTAATGGGTACATCTGCAGCAACTAAACGTTCACGTAAGGCTGCAAATAAAACTAAAACCAAACCGAAACCTAAAGAGGCACCAAAACCATAAATGACAGATTCTGTTAAATTGTGTGCCAAATTGACGTTTAATAATGCCACACCGAGTACTGCACAGTTTGTGGTAATC
>CABSZQ010000311.1 GCA_902482195.1 uncultured Haemophilus sp. | reverse complement strand
ATAATAATATCAGCAAGATAGCGATTGAATTGGCAGTTGTAAATCAGTTCAATAAAAAAATTTGAGATAGATCACAAAAAGAATTTTGGAAGGAAAGTGCGGTTGGTTTTAGATGTGTTTTGTAGATTAACAATATTTAGAAAAATGACCGCATATTTTGAGGGCTAAATAATAATTCAAATGCTTGAGCTTAGAACAAATGAAAAAAGACATAAATAATAAACTATCGTAAACAATATCTATTTTTTATTATCTTGTTTAAATTTATAAAGAATATCAGCAAAAGGATCTTCTATATAACACGCATAACTTACATCTTTATGCTTATATAGCACATATTTATTCAGCTCGGTATTTGGCTTTATCTTTTTTATATGTTTAAAAATATTATATTTTTTTAAGAGTTCCCTATATCTCTTAAAAATAAGCTTGCTTTCCTCATCAGTTTGTAATGAGTTTAGAGCAAGAAGCCACAACATATCATTTGGGATAATAGCCCTAATGATACCTATGTAGTACCCTTTATTATTTATCGATTCTTTATCTATAACTTTTAGAATTCTATATACAAGCACAAAGCAATTAACATATTTACTATCATCGATTAAATTTGTTCTATTAAAGTCTATCTTAGACTTAGGCTGATAAACATTTTTAATACATTCCAATAAATCTTTACGAAGTTCATCCTTATTAACTTGAGACAACTCAATTCTAAACTGAGAAATCAATGTATCAAAAGTATTCTTAAAAAAGTTGTCTTTTTGGGATTTCCAAGAATACCAAGATGATCCCCCTGCTATAACACAACCTATTCCAGCAATGATACTGCTAGAAATTGCTATATAATTACTTGTTTCATTTGATAATGCATTATTAATTTTCTCTAACATTCCAGAAATATTTAGTAATGTTAAATTTATCATTTCTTGATCCATTTTGATTCCTTATATTATTGTCCATTAATCAAATTCAAAATCCGCTTATCCGATACCTGGTACTTCGTGCCTAACTGCTGCGCAAATAAGCTCACACGCAATTCCTCAATCATATAGCGAATTTCTGCCACTTCATCGGAAATAGGTTTAGATTTCGGTTGTTTAGCGAGCAATTGTTGGTAAGCCTGTTGTACTTGTTCCACGCGTAGCATAGCCGCACGATCGCGATTTACATCTTGAGCCAGTTTATCGATACGTTTATCAATGGCTTGTAAATAACGTTGTAAATCCGGTAGGCGATCATAACCGCTCTTTTGCACAAAGCCTGGATAAATCAACCCGCTTAACTGCGCCTTAATATCGGAAAAGGCAAAGGCCATCGTGAAATCCATTTTACCTTTTAAACGTTGATTTAAGGCATGGTTAAGGGAGAGGATTTGCTCCACTTTCTGCGCAATATCCACCGTCACTTCGTTCAGGTTTTCTCGTACAAAATCACGCAATTTTTCAAAGCCTGCTTCATCCCACACAAAACCACCGAAATCGGCAATCAGTTTATCCACGGCACAAGCGATACAGTCATCTATCAAATCCAATACACGACCGAACGGAGTAAAATACAGACCCAATTTAGCCTTATTCGGCAATTTTTCATGCAGATATTTAATCGGTGATGGTACATTAAGCAACAACAAGCGGCGTAAACCTTGTTGCATCGCCACTGCTTGCTCAAACTCTGTTTCAAACAGTTTGATACCTACCGCCTCTTTTTCATCCACAATGGCCGGGAACGCTTTAACGCTGAAACCACGTTGTTTTTGTTCATAACATTGTGGTAAATCTGCAAAGCTCCAAATATGCAGCCCGCTTTGCTCAATGCCATCATCTGCCACAGCAGAAATACTTTCCTGCACACGATCTTTTAAGTTGAATTTCAGCTCGTCCAAATTCATGGATTCGGCAATTTTCTTGCCGTTTTCATCCACCACACGGAACGTCATTTTCAAATGGCTTGGAATTTGTTCCCAATTCCAATGTTCCGCTTCTACAGTAACGCCCGTCATACGACGCAATTCATAAATTAGCGTATCTAATAATGGCTTTTCCAACGGTACGGCACGACTTAAAAAAGCCTGGGCATAATTAGGTGCTGGCACGAAGTTACGACGATAAGATTTCGGCAGAGATTTAATCAGCGCGATCACCAGCTCTTCACGCAAGCCTGGAATTTGCCAATCAAAGCCGGTCATTTCCACTTGGTTGAGCAATGGCAACGGAATATGAACCGTCACGCCGTCCGCATCAGTACCCGGTTCAAATTGATAAGTTAATTTGAGTTTCAAATTGCCTTGATGCCAGAAATTTGGGAAGTCCAACTTGCTCACCTGTTCCGCAT
>CABSZQ010000310.1 GCA_902482195.1 uncultured Haemophilus sp. | reverse complement strand
AAGAGTGAAACAAACACAATCACCAACAGCACATAAGCCATGACCGTTGACGTATCTAACATGGCTCTGGCATCGGCAATTTTCGCACCTACACCTTCATTTGCACCCAAAAGCTCTGCCATAATTACCACTTTTACGCCCATAGCAACTGCGACGCCAATACTGGAAATCACATAGCCTGTGAGATGGGGAACGTACAAATAGCGGATTTTTTTCCACAATCCGAGTTTGTACGCATCAAACAATTCTTCATGTTGTTTGTTTACACTTGCCATGCCCATAGCAGCACTGGCAAAGGTCAGCGGGGCGACTAATACGATAATGGTAAATAGCACACTTGGATTGCCAAAGCCAAACCAAAATAATGCCATCACGACCCAAATAATTGGCGGCATGGCTAACAAAATCGTAATGACGGGTTTGAGCAATGCCATAGCGGTTTTAAAGCTGCCCGCAATCAGCCCTGCGGCTAAGCCAGCGACTAAGGCGATGGTAATGCCGACCACAGAACGCCATAACGAAATACCGATTTCGTTTTGTTGGAAATGATCGAGTAGCTCAAGGGCCTTTTGAAAAACATCCGCGGGAGCAGGCAGCATAAACTCACCAAATACTGCACTGCCCCAAGCCCACAAGGCAACTACCATCATCGCCACACTTAAGCCGGTAAAGCCGCTCCAGAGATAGTCGATGATGTAAAACAGGACAGGTTGTGGTTTACGGATTTTGTCAGTTTTAATCATGTTATGTGATTCTGTTTTAAATTAAGCCAAGAAGAATTTATCATCTGGTAATTTACCACCTAAGAGTTTTGGATTGAACTCCATCAAGGTTTCATAGAATTGCATGATTTCATTTTTCAGTTCACTGGCTTTGGTCACCGTTAAGCGCGCACCATCTAAGCCCATCTCAATGGCAGATTCTGGTGCCGGCAGATAATTGGCGCCAATTTCAGCCGCACTTTTGCGGTTAGCCATAATCCAGTTTAACGCATCATTTAAATCTTGATGGAATAAATCAAATTGAGCCTTGTGTTCATGGAAATATTCTTCATTAGCAATAATGCCCGCCATTGGAATAAGCGGTTTGGTGTTAAACGCTTGTCCCCATTCTTTCACTAAATCAAAGCCTCGCACAATCTCTGTACCGACAATTTTAGCTTTCTGCACAACGGCGCTTGCCATCGGTTCTGGCAGAATGGCAGCATGGAAATCTTTCAGTAAGAACAAGCCAATTGCTTCGGTTGGTGTTGCCGCATAGGTGATCTCTACTTTATTGATATCAATATTCAGTTTTTTCAGTAAAGCTTGCAATACGATGTCAGGCATATCGTTTTTAAATGGCACAAGGATTTTTTTACCCACCAATTCTTGCGGTGAAGTGATAGACGTACCTTTACACATCAACTGTGTAATGCCATTGGTGAGAATATTCACCATGCCAACTTGTTGCCCTTGATTGCGTAAATTCACGCCCACATTACTTGGGCTCATCATCACTTTAAATTTCCCACTAGCCACGCCTGCGCGCAACTGATCTGGTGAACGCCAAATCTCTAATGCGACATCCGCTTGTTTGGCTAATTTACCTTGTGCCGCGGCCACCGCAATGGTCACACTTGGCATCGCCGGTGCGCCATAAATAGTAAATTGCTCTTTTGTTGCCGCAAAGAGAGAAGGCGACATGCCCGCTGCGGTAAGTGCTGCGCTCATTCTTAAAAAATCACGTCTATTCAGTGCCATAGCAATCTCCTTATGATGAAATAAGTCTAACGCCTATATTTTGATAATAGTTTGCATTAATTATCTTACTGGAGATGACTAAAGTAAAGAAAGACCGTCTGAAAATTGAATTCCAGACGGTCTTTGCCTTAGTCTTAAAACAGCACACATATAAGTGTGGTCGTTTCTTTGTGTATTTTTAATTACTCAGTTACGTAGAAAACTTGTTTTTCAAATTCGTGTTTACCGATTTTGACAGTCAGTACATATTTGCCGATTGGATCTCTGCGGTCGAATGTCCAGCAGTTCATCATGTATTTACCATTTTCTAATGTTGGTCTGGTATAAGTGATGGTATGGAGTTTTTTATTTGGTGAAGACACCACTTTCGCATTTTCAATCGAACTGGAGAATTCACTTTGAGCTTGAGCTTTAAAGGTTTCACTTACCGTTGCTTTTTTACCAAAATCACCAGCTGCGACCCAGCATACTTTTTCCGCTTTATTGGTGCGAGAAGTTTCTTTTTTATTTAAGTCGGGTGATGGCTCTTGAGTTCTATCAAACACTGAAAGATAAATTGCTGATTCATTTTTTTGCTCTTTAGAGGCATCTTTGGATTC
>CABSZQ010000309.1 GCA_902482195.1 uncultured Haemophilus sp. | reverse complement strand
AAAAACGTCTCCGTGCCCTCTTCTTATCACACTTAATGGCCATTTATATCCACAGTAAATTACCCAAACTGTCAGCCCTTTGTGCGGTAACAACCGCATCGATGGGAAGCTGTGCGGGTATCGCCTATTTACTTACGGGCAAATTCGAAACCGTGAGCATGGGGATTTGCAGCATGATTGGTGACATCAGCGGAATCATCTGCGATGGCGCATCCAATAGCTGTGCAATGAAAGTGTCCACCAGTGTGGCATCTGGCTATAAATCAGTTCTCATGGCAATGGATGAAACCCATGTTACGGGTAATGAAGGTATCGTTGAACACGATCTCGATCGCACTATCGACAATCTATGTTCGATTGCATCTAAGAGTATGCACCACATCGATCGCCAAGTAATTGAAATTATGGTAAGTAAACCCTGCCCTTAATATCGTGATAACTTACGATAAAGTGCGGTCAGAAAAATATATAAATTTCTGACCGCACTTTTTTTATATCAAAAAAACATATTTTCTAGCCAAAAGTTATTGGCGTCACCTTCTTATTTTTTTAGAAAATACCAACCTACTTAGTTCTAAAAGAGAAGGAATATTTATGCTTTTAACCGGATTACTTTGCGGAATTTTACTCGGATTTGTGATGCAGCGTGGGCGCTTTTGTATTACTGGCGCATTTCGCGATATGTATGTCACCAAAAATAACAAAATGTTTGTTGCCCTTCTATTGGCGATTACCGTGCAATCCATCGGTTTCTTTCTCTTAAAAGAAATCGGTGTATTAAATGTCGATCCCGCTGAAAATTTTGCCTTTTTAGCGGTGATTATCGGTGCCTTTGTGTTTGGTATCGGTATTGTTCTTGCTGGCGGTTGTGCAACAGGTACATGGTACCGCGCTGCAGAAGGCTTAGTCGGCAGTTGGGTCGCGTTATTCACTTATATGTTATTAAGTGCCATCATGCGCACTGGCCCATTAGGGGAATTCAATAAAACTTTACGTAGCATCAATATCGAACAACGCAACATTTATGATACATTCGGCATTTCACCTTGGTGGTTAGTGGCACTATTAACTTTAGTGACAGCCTTTTATGTATACAAACATCTCAGCAAACCAAGCGTAAAAGTTGCGGCATTAAAACCGAAGAAAACGGGGCTTGCCCACTTATTATTTGAAAAACGCTGGCACCCATTTTTCTCAGCAGTGTTAATCGGATTAATCGCGCTTGCCGCTTGGCCACTCAGTGTTGCTACAGGTCGTGAGTTTGGACTAGGCATCACTGGTCCATCCGCTAATATTATGCAATTCCTCGTTACTGGCGACGGTAAATTTATTAACTGGGGCGTATTCTTAGTTTTAGGGATTTTTATTGGATCATTCATCGGTGCGAAAGCAAGCAATGAATTTCGTGTTCGCGTACCGGATGCCACCACGATTCTACGCAGCGGACTCGGCGGTATTCTCATGGGCATTGGCGCAACCCTTGCAGGTGGCTGTTCTATCGGTAATGGTTTAGTTGAAACTGCCTTTTTCTCTTGGCAAGGTTGGGTATCATTGCCATTGATGATCCTCGGCACTTGGGTGGCCGCCTACTTCACCATTATCCGTCCACAACGTTTAAAATTAGCAAAAGCATCATAAGGAGTTTATATGATCATTAAATTACCTACACTCGGCCTTGTTTGCCCATTTCCTCTCGTTGAAGCTAAGGAAGCCATGGCTAAGTTAAATAAAGGCGATGGCCTAGAAATTGAATTCGACTGTACCCAAGCCACTGAAGCTATCCCCGCTTGGGCGGCTGAAGAAGGTTATGAAGTCACAAACTTCGAGCAAATTGACGATGCCAAATGGTCAATTACGGTGATTAAATAATAAAAAAGTGCGGTCAGAAAAATATATAAATTTCTGACCGCACTTTTTCTATTAAATTTGGAAACCTATTTTGACTCTTTCGACAAATCAAAACCAATTTTCCAAAAACCTATATCAAGTAGCTTCATTTGAGGATAATCAAGAGTTTTTTTCCTACCTTCAAATTTATATTCAATTAAAAATTGACTTCTTAATTTTTCCAGTTTTTCTTGATGCTCTTCATAAAATTTAATTAGTTTCTGCAAAGATGCTATATTGTAGTTCCCTGTCGTCACTTCATTCTTTTTTACGGCATCAACAAAGAAACGATCATAAGCCGGCACACAACCTAATGCCCCCAATAAAACCTTAGTGACTAGAGTTGTTGAAATATCTTGTTTTATGTCTTCTTTCCCTACATTTGAACGAAACTGCTTATAAATACCGCCTATTTCACTATTTAGTTTTTTTAGTAATAAAACAGTCTGCTCACTAT
>CABSZQ010000308.1 GCA_902482195.1 uncultured Haemophilus sp. | reverse complement strand
GTATCTATGGGTTTAGGTCCTGTAAATGCGATCCGTACTGCTCGTTTCTTAAAATACTTAGATAACCGTGGTTTAAAAGACACCAAAGATCAAAAAGTGTATGCTTTCCTTGGTGACGGTGAGATGGACGAAATCGAAGCAAAAGGTGATTTAACATTCGCAGCACGTGAAGGCTTAGATAACTTAATCTTTGTTGTAAGCTGTAACTTGCAACGTTTAGATGGTCCAGTAACGGGTAACGGCAAAATCGTTCAAGAATTAGAAGGTTTATTTGCTGGTGCAGGTTGGGAAGTGATCAAAGTCATGTGGGGTGGTGGCTGGGATAAATTATTTGCAAAAGATACTACCGGCAAATTAACCCAATTAATGATGGAAGTAGTTGACGGTGACTATTTAACCTTCAAATCTAAGAATGGTGCATACGTTCGTGAACACTTCTTCGGTCGTTACCCAGAAACCGCTGCATTAGTAGCAGACATGACAGATGATGAAATCTGGGCATTAAGACGTGGTGGTCACGATTCAGAAAAACTTTATGCGGCATTCCATAAAGCGCAAACTGCAGGTAAACCTGTTGTGATTTTAGCGCATATGATTAAAGGTTATAAAATTCCTGAAGCAGAAAGTAAAAACACTGCGCACCAATCTAAAAAAATGTCACTCGAAAGCTTAAAATCTTTCCGCGATCATTTCCAATTAGATATTAAAGATGAAGATATTCCTAACTATCCATACATCACTTTCCCAGAAGGTTCGGAAGAGTACAATTATCTTCACGGCAGACGTAAAGCGTTAAACGGTTATTTACCAAAACGTTTACCAAAATTCACCACTGAATTTAAAGTGCCAGCATTAGAAGAGTTTGCACCATTATTGGAAGAACAGGCTCGTCCAATTTCAACTACAATGGCATTTGTACGTTTCTTAAATACCTTATTGAAAGATAAAGACATTGGTAAACAAATTGTGCCAATTGTTGCTGACGAAGCGCGTACTTTCGGTATGGAAGGTTTATTCCGTCAAATCGGTATTTACAACCCACATGGTCAAAACTATGTGCCTTCTGACCGTGATTTAGTGGCGTACTACCGTGAAGCGAAAGATGGTCAAGTATTACAAGAAGGTATCAATGAATTAGGTGCGGCATCATCTTGGTTAGCTGCTGCGAACTCATACTCTGTCAATAACCTTCCGATGATTCCATTCTTTATCTACTACTCAATGTTTGGTTTCCAACGTGTGGGTGACTTAATGTGGGCAGCAGGTGACCAATTAGCACGTGGTTTCATGATCGGTGGTACTTCTGGCCGTACAACATTAAATGGTGAAGGTTTACAACACGAAGATGGTCACAGCCATATTCAATCTCTTGTTATTCCTAACTGTGTGTCTTATGACCCAGCTTATGTTTATGAAGTGGCAGTTATCCTACAAGACGGTATCAACCGTATGTATGGTGAAAAACAAGAAGATGTGTTTTACTACATCACCACATTAAACGAAACTTACGAACAACCAGCAATGCCAAAAGGTGCAGAAGAAGGTATTCGTAAAGGTATTTATAAATTTGAAACCGTTGAAGCGAAAGGCAACAAAGGTCATGTTCAATTATTAGGTTCAGGTGCAATCTTCCGTCACGTTCGTGAAGCGGCACAAATCCTTGCAAATGAATATGGCGTAAGCTCAGATGTATATAGCGTGCCTTCATTCACTGAAGTCGCTCGTGAAGGTGCGGATGCAGTACGTTGGAACATGTTACACCCAACTGAAAAAGCACGCGTACCTTACATCGCACAAGTAATGAACGATGCACCAGCGGTTGCGGCTACTGACTACATGAAATTGTTCGCAGAACAAGTTCGTGCCTTCATTCCTGCACAAAGCTATCACGTATTGGGTACTGATGGTTTCGGTCGTTCAGACAGCCGTGAAAACTTACGTGAACACTTCGAAGTGGATGCGCGTTATGTTGTAGTTGCAGCATTACATGAACTTGCAAAACAAGGCAAATTTGATGCGAAAGTGGTGGCTGATGCAATCGCGAAATTTGGTTTAAAAACTGAAATTTTAAATCCGCTTTACGCTTAATAAAAACATCCTGTGTGTGAGAGCACACAGGATCATCTACAAATAAAGTGCGGTTGATTTTAACTGCGTTTTTTAAAGGTAAGATAACATGTCAAAACAAATTCAAATTCCTGACATCGGTAGTGATGAAGTTACCGTAACAGAAGTGATGGTGAAAGTAGGTGATACCATTACCGCAGATCAGAGCATTATTAATGTTGAAGGTGATAAAGCTTCAATGGAAGTACCAGCACCAGAAGCTGGTGTGATAAAAGAAGTATTAGTA
>CABSZQ010000307.1 GCA_902482195.1 uncultured Haemophilus sp. | reverse complement strand
GGTTATGTGAAATGGCAGAACAAGACGATAAATTAGTGGGCATTACTCCTGCAATGCGTGAAGGTTCTGGCATGGTTGAATTTTCAGAGCGATTCCCGCAACAATATTTTGATGTTGCTATCGCCGAACAACATGCTGTCACCTTTGCGGCAGGCCTTGCAATTGGCGGTTATAAACCGGTCGTGGCAATTTATTCTACCTTCTTACAACGTGCTTATGATCAGCTTATTCATGATGTCGCCATTCAAAACTTACCTGTTCTCTTTGCCATTGATCGTGCAGGTATCGTAGGTGCTGATGGTCAAACTCACCAAGGTGCGTTTGATTTAAGTTTTATGCGCTGCATTCCGAATATAATCATTATGACACCAAGTGATGAAAATGAATGTCGCCAAATGCTTTATACTGGTTATAAATGTGGTAAACCAGCTGCTGTACGTTATCCGCGTGGAAATGCAATCGGTGTAGAATTAACCCCACTTGCTGAATTAGAAATTGGTCGTTCAAAAATGGTTCGTCAAGGTGAAAAAATCGCGATTCTGAATTTTGGCACACTCTTACCTGCTGCTTTATCTGTGGCAGAAAAACTCAATGCGACTGTTGTTGATATGCGCTTTGTAAAACCAATTGATGAAGCTCGCATTCTAGAAATGGCGGATACCCACGAATTCATTGTGACATTGGAAGAAAATGCGATTCAAGGTGGTGCAGGTTCTGCTGTTTCAGAAGTGCTAAATTCTCATGGAAAAACAACCGCACTTTTACAACTTGGTTTACCTGATATCTTTATTCCACAAGGCACCCAACAAGAAGCCCTTGCTGAAATTAAATTAGATGAAAAAGGAATTGAAGAGCAAATTATCGCCTTTATAAAGGGCTAAATTCGTTCATTTTCGTTTAATTTTGAAATTTTTAAAAAATTTTTCAAAAATATCGAACTATTTCAAAAACACACAGTCTGATACATTGCTAGTGCACTGCATATTGCAGTTATCTTTTTGAAGTTTCTTATAAATTAAGACCTCCCCGCTATTCAAGTTTTGAGTGGCGGTTTTTTCTTTTTTGGAGGTCATAAAAAAGGACGCTTTTCAGCGTCCTAATTTTTTGAATCTAAACTTTAAAAAATTAAAGTGCAGATTTTGCTTTTTCAACTAATGCAGCGAACGCCACTTTGTCGAATACAGCGATATCAGCAAGGATCTTACGGTCGATTTCAACAGACGCTTTTTTCAAGCCGTTGATAAATTTGCTGTAAGATAAACCATTTTGACGAGCCGCAGCGTTGATACGTGCAATCCATAATTGACGGAATTGACGTTTACGTTGACGACGGTCACGATATGCGTATTGACCAGCTTTGATCACCGCTTGGAAAGCAACGCGATACACGCGTGAACGTGCACCATAATAACCTTTAGCAGCCTTAAGAACTTTCTTATGACGTGCTCTTGCAATAACACCACGTTTTACACGAGCCATTATTTAATCTCCTATGTAATATTTTTAACTAATTTAACTAATCGTACGTTTTGCTTAAATAACGGCTTATGCGTATGGTAAGCAAGCTA
Source organism: uncultured Haemophilus sp. (assembly GCA_902482195.1). Taxonomy (GTDB): domain Bacteria; phylum Pseudomonadota; class Gammaproteobacteria; order Enterobacterales; family Pasteurellaceae; genus Haemophilus_D. The sequence goes on along the minus strand of CABSZQ010000307.1, from coordinate 788 downwards.
CTACTAAAACTTGGTCTGCTTTCGCAACCATTGATTTATGACGTAAATGACGTTTACGTTTAGTTGTCTTTTTAGTCAAAATATGACGTAAGTGAGATTGTTTACGTTTGAAACCGCCAGAAGCTGTTTTTTTGAAACGCTTAGCAGCACCACGTACTGTTTTAATTTTAGGCATTGTTAAAATAACTCCGCATTTTAAGTTAAACACATAATTAGGCGAATCCGAAGATTACTTGTAGGCACTAATTATTCCAATATGGCAAATTGAATTGCCCTTCTCCAAAAGCAATTAGGCTGCGTAGTTTGCCCAATGTGCAATTGTATTCTCACCGAAGTGAAAATTCGATTATCTAGATTAGATCTAAATAAAAAATTATTTTTTCTTAGGTGCTAACACCATTACCGCTTGGCGACCTTCTAATTTACCCGGTGCAGATTCCACTACTGAAATGTCTGCTAAATCGTTTTTAACGCGTTCTAACACGTCTAAACCGATATCTTGGTGAGCCATTTCACGACCACGGAAACGTACGGTAATTTTCGCTTTATCGCCATCTTCTAAGAAACGGATTAAGCTACGTAATTTAACTTGGTAGTCACCTTCGTCAGTACCTGGACGGAATTTAATTTCCTTCACTTGTACGACTTTTTGTTTTTTCTTCTGTTCTTTTGCAGTTTTGCTCTTCTCATAGAGGAACTTGCCGTAGTTCATAATACGACAAACCGGTGGTTCGGCATTCGGACTGATCTCAACAGTCCGAATGCCGAACCACCGGTTTGTCGTATTA
>CABSZQ010000306.1 GCA_902482195.1 uncultured Haemophilus sp. | reverse complement strand
ACATAACAATGATTACATCAAAGCCCAAAAGCGTCTTTATATGACAGCGACCCCACGCATTTATACAGATGAAGCCAAGAATACCGAAGGTGTTACCGTTTACTCAATGGATGACCCAGAAAAATTTGGTGAGGATTTGTATGTTATTAGTTTCTCTAAGGCTGTAAAAGAAAAACTGCTCGTTGACTATAAAGTGCTAGTACTTGCTGTCGAAGAAAGTCATATTCATCAACATCTAGAGAAGTTATTCGAAGGAAATGAAATTGCCGTTGATGATGCAGCAAAAATTGTCGGCTGTTGGAAAGCCTTGTCTAAATACGGCATTATGGACGAATTAGGCGATGAAGAACCGATGAAAAGAGCGGTTGCTTTTTGCCAAGTTATTGAAAAAGATTACAAAGGCAAAACCCATAAAGTTAGTTCCAAAAATATTGCTGAAATTTTTAGTAATGTGGTCGATGCTTATCAAAAACAAGAAATAGCAGCATTAGAAGAGCAAAATCCTGATTTCAAACCTGATAATTCATTATTGCTCAAGTGCGAAGCAGAGCACGTGGATGGCGGAATGAATGCCAGTGAAAAATCAGCCAAAATCGAATGGTTAAAAGCAGAACAAGAAGGTAACACTTGCCGTATTCTTTCGAATGTTCGTTGTTTATCTGAAGGTGTGGATGTACCAGCCTTAGATGCCGTTTTGTTCTTAACACCGAGAAGCTCACAAGTGGATGTTGTGCAATCTGTCGGTCGCGTAATGCGTAATGCACCAGGTAAAAAACGTGGTTATGTGATTTTACCTGTGGTGATTCCCGCAGGGATTGAACCAGATAAAGCCCTTGAGAAAAATGAAAATTACAAAGTAGTTTGGCAAGTATTGAATGCATTGCGTGCACACGATGACCGCTTTGATGCAATGATCAATAAAATGGAATTTGACGGTGCGGCAAAAGATAAAATTGAAGTGGTTTCTGTTGTTAGTCAAGTTTTAGCGAAGCAAAAACAAAAACCAACAAAAGTGAAAAAAGCCTCTGGTAAAGGCGAGAAAACTATTGGTAACCGTGATAACAGTTCCTTTAATGGTGAAACTCAGCTTGAAATGGAATTTGAAATCGGTGAAATTGAACGAGCATTAACCGCTAAAATCGTGAAAAAATGCGGCAATCGTACTCATTGGGAAGATTGGGCGAATGATGTAGCAAAAATTGCTAATACACATATCGAACGCATAAATACCATTTTAGCCAATCCACAAAACACCCAAGAGCGGTCAGTTTTTAATGCGTTTTTAAATGAATTACGTGATGATTTAAATAATGCCATAACTGAAAACGAAGCGGTGGAAATGTTGGCTCAGCATTTAATCACTAAACCTGTATTTGATGCACTATTCGCTAATGATAACTTTACCCAACACAATCCTATGTCGCAGGCGATGCAAAAAGTGGTGGATATTTTCGAGCAAAAAAATCTTGCTACTGAAACCAAACAACTCAAAGAGTTCTATGAAAGCATCCAGTTTAGAGTGAAAAACATTCAATCACCAGAAGGTAAACAAAAAATTATTAAAGAGCTTTATGACAGCTTCTTTAACAAAGCCTTCCCGAAAATGGCTGAACGTTTAGGCATTGTTTACACGCCGGTGGAAGTAGTAGATTTTATTATCCGCTCAGTAGAAGATGTGTTGAATAACGAATTTAATGCGAGCCTTGCCGATAAAGGCGTGCAGATTATCGACCCGTTTACAGGTACAGGGACATTCATTACTCGCTTACTGCAAAGTGGCATTATTCCACCGGAAAAATTACCGTTGAAGTATCACGAAATTCACGCCAATGAAATCGTGCTACTCGCCTACTATATCGCGGCAATTAACATTGAATCGGTCTATCACGCCTTGCTTTCAGAACATTCTGTAAACACGCAAGAGAATTTTACTGATTACCAACCTTTTGAAGGTATTTGCTTAACAGACACCTTCCAAATGTATGAAAAAGAAGACCTAGTCGATGAAATTTTGCAAGTGAATAGCAACCGCCGAAAACGCCAAAAGGCGCTGGATATTCAAGTGATTATTGGGAATCCACCGTATTCTGCGGGGCAAGAATCCGCTAATGATAATAATGCTAATATTGCTTATCAGCATTTAGATCAACGTATTGAAGAAAGTTATGATAAATATTCAACAGCCAATTTAACCACTTCATTATATGATAGTTATATTCGTGCAATTCGCTGGGCTTCAGATCGTATCGAAAACAACGGTGTGATTGGTTTTGTCACCAATGGCGGTTATTTAGAAAGTAACTCTGCAGATGGCTTACGCAAATGCTTAGCAGAAGAATTTAGTTCACTCTATATTTTCCATTTACGTGG
>CABSZQ010000305.1 GCA_902482195.1 uncultured Haemophilus sp. | reverse complement strand
GTATTATTGAGCTACCGTTAGATGCACCAGTAGGCACAAATCTACGTGAATATTTAGATTTAGATGATAAAGCCATTGAAATTAGTTTAACACCAAACCGTGCAGATTGTTTAAGTATTGCAGGTATTGCGCGTGAAGTTGGTGTAGTTAATAAACAAGTTGTTAATCAACCGCACTTTGATGCCGTACCTGCAACGATTTCAGATAAAGTTCAAATTGAATTAAACGCGCCTGAAGCATGCCCGCGTTATTTATTGCGCGTGGTGAAAAATGTGAATGTTAAAGCGCAATCACCAATTTGGTTACAAGAAAAATTACGTCGTTGTGGTATTCGTTCTATCGATCCTATTGTGGACATTACCAACTATGTTTTACTTGAATTAGGTCAACCAATGCATGCTTTTGATGCATCAAAAGTGGCTCAACCTGTTCAAGTACGTTTAGCCAATAATGGCGAAGAACTTGTTTTATTAGATGGCACAACGGCAAAATTACAACCGAATACTTTAGTGATTGCAGATCAAACTGGTCCATTAGCAATGGCAGGTATCTTTGGTGGTCAAGCTAGTGGTGTTGATGCTGAAACAACAAAAGATGTAATTTTAGAAGCGGCATTCTTTGCACCACTAGCGATTGCGGGACGTGCAAGACAATACGGTTTACACACAGATTCTTCACACCGCTTTGAACGTGGTGTTGATTTCACGCTACAACGTCACGCAATGGAACGAGCAACAGCATTGTTACTTGAAATCTGCGGTGGTGAAGCAGGCGAAATTTGTGAAGTTGTGAGCGAGCAATATTTACCAAAAGTCAATGAAGTGACTTTACGTCGTGAAAAATTAGATAGCTTACTAGGTCATCATATCGAAACTGAAACCGTGACCGAGATTTTTGAGCGTTTAGGCTTTGCCGTGAAATATGCGAATGATGTTTGGACGGTTACTTCTGCAAGTTGGCGTTTTGATATTGAAATCGAAGAAGATCTCATTGAAGAAGTGGCGCGTATTTATGGCTATAACAGCATTCCAAATAATGCACCATTAGCACATCTTCGAATGCGTGAGCATAAAGAAGCTGATTTAGAGTTAAGTCGAATTAAGACCGCACTTGTTGATGCAGATTATCAAGAGACAATTACTTATAGCTTCGTTGATCCAAAAGTGCAGACATTACTTCATCCAGAAATTGATGCACTTGTATTACCAAATCCAATTTCAGTTGAAATGTCAGCAATGCGCGTTTCATTGTTAAGTGGATTACTCGGTGCAGTATTATACAACCAAAATCGCCAGCAAAATCGCGTACGTTTATTTGAAACGGGATTACGTTTTGTTCCTGATGATAATGCCGAATTTGGTGTACGCCAAGAATTTGTTCTTGCAGGTGTGATTACCGGTACAGCAAAATCAGAATGTTGGACAGGTAAAGCAGAAAATGTAGATTTCTTTGATCTTAAAGGTGATTTAGAAAGCATTCTTTCTCTCACCGAAGTGGGTAGCCGTGTTAAATTTGTGGCAAAAGCATACAGTGCATTGCACCCAGGTCAATCTGCTGCAATTGAATTAGATGGAAAAGAAATTGGTTTTATTGGAACTATTCATCCACTTATCGCTCAAAAACTAGGATTAAATGGCAAAGCGGTTGTTTTTGAAATTTTATGGGATGCCATTGCAAATCGTCGTGTGGTTCAAGCCAAAGAGATTTCAAAATTCCCAGCAAACCGTCGTGACTTAGCTTTAGTCGTTGCTGATAATGTGCCAGCAGGCGATATTATCGAAGCATGTAAGCAAGCTGGCGGAGAAAAATTAACACAAGTCAATTTATTCGACGTATATCAAGGCATTGGCGTTGCTAGCGGACATAAGAGCTTAGCAATCAGTTTAACTATTCAAGATAATGAAAAAACGCTTGAAGATGATGAGATTAATGCGGTAATCTCTGCTGTATTAAACGAAGTTAAACAACGCTTTAATGCGGAGCTTAGAGACTAAACAGGAGACTAACATGGCAACGATTACAAAAATTGATATTACTGAATACTTATTAGATAAGTATCAATTACAAAAAGCTGAAGCTAAAGCATTAGTGGAAGACTTTTTTGAGGAAATTCGTTTATCGTTAGAATCTGGTGGAGAGGTGAAATTATCAGGTTTTGGTAATTTTGAACTTCGTAATAAAGCTTCCCGTCCAGGGCGTAATCCAAAAACAGGTGAAAGCATTCCTGTTTCTGCTCGCCGAGTAGTGGCATTCAAGCCAGGGCAAAAATTACGTGCTCGTGTGGAAAACACCAAGCCAAAACAATAGTAAAAAAAGTGCGGTCATTTTTGACCGCACTTTTGTCAGGATTGAACATGAATAAGATTAAATG
>CABSZQ010000304.1 GCA_902482195.1 uncultured Haemophilus sp. | reverse complement strand
ACGCTTGCATAATCCAAGTACCATTTTGGAAATCGGGTTTACATGGCTGAGTTGGTTGATAATCTTTAATCCATACGCCTTTATCATCCACACAAATCGGATCATGACTGTGACCACCGATAATCATATCAAATGCGCCTTTATCTAAATTACGTGCAAGACTTACATCACCTGGCGCATTTGAACCATGTTTTGCATCATAGTAATAGCCCATATGTGTTAAAGCAATTTTTACATCCGGTTTAACTTTTTCATTTAGCTCTTTTAATGTGGCTTTTGCTACCATTGTTGGATCTTCAAACTTCACATTGTGAAGATATTCTGGGTTACCTAATTTTGCAGTATCTTCTGTGGTTAAACCAACCACTGCAATTTTAAGATCTTGTTTATTTAAAATGGTATAAGGCTTAACTAAGGTTTTACCTGTTTTCGTATTAATCACGTTTGCAGATAAGAATGGGAAGTTCGCCCATTTTTCTTGCATATCAAGAATTTGTAGTGGATTATCAAACTCGTGGTTACCCAATACAGTTGCCTCATAACCCATTGCGTTCATTGCTTTAATATCAGGTTCTGCTGTTTGCATATCTGACTCAGGTACACCAGTATTAAAATCACCTGCATTTAATAAAATGAGTGAGCCACCTTTTTGCTCGACTTCAGCTTTTACGCGATTAATAATTGTTTTGTGAGCAGGAAAGCCATATTCACCTTTTGCATTCGGCCAAAAATGTCCGTGCGTATCATTAGTGTGCAATATGGTAAATTGATAGGTTTTATCCTGTTCATATGCCATTGCAGCAGAAGTTGCTAGCACAAGAGGAAGCACGGTAAATAATTTTTTCATAATAAAAATACCTCTATTTTTGACCGCTCTTTACCTTCGCAGAAAACAAAAATAACAGAGCAAGATGGGAAATAAAAAAGCTATACTCCCGAAAGAAGTATAGCTTTTCAACAAAACATTGTTAGATGAGTACCTGCGCGGGCGCAACATAACCTTGTGGAACTTGTTTCTTATCTTCAAAGGTAACAAATTCCCACGCTTCCTGATCGGCAAGTACAGCACGGAGTAGCTTATTATTTAAACCGTGACCAGATTTATAAGCTTTGAAATCACCGATGATGTTATAGCCACACATATAAAGATCGCCAATCGCATCAAGCATCTTGTGACGAACCAATTCATCTCTGAAGCGTAATCCATCTTCATTTAAGATACGGTAATCATCTAATACGATGGCATTATCTAAGCTACCACCTAACGCAAGACCTTGAGATTGAAGATACTCAATATCTTTCATAAAACCAAAGGTTCTTGCACGACTAATTTGATGTACGAATGCTTGTGCAGAGAAATCCATCACATAATTACGTACATTTTTACTAATCGCTGGATGATCAAAGTCGATGGTGAAATCTAAACGGAAACCATTATAAGGTTTTAATTCTGCCCATTTATCACCGTCTTCTACTCGTACTTTTTTCTTAATACGAATAAATTTCTTCGGTGCATTTTGTTCTTCAATACCTGCGTCTAAAAGCAAGTAAATAAATGGGCTTGCACTGCCGTCCATGATTGGAATTTCAGGTGCATCAACTTCGATAATGATGTTATCAATACCTAAACCAGCCAATGCTGCGTTTAAGTGTTCTACAGTTGAAACACGCACACCTTGCTCATTCACAAGTGCAGTACAAAGCATTGTATCGCGCACTGAATCTGCATTCGCAGGGAAAGTCACCGGCGGATTAAGATCAGTACGGCAGTAAATCACGCCAGTATTTGGCATAGCCGGACGCAACGTTAACGTTACTTTTTTGCCGCTATGTAAGCCTACACCTGTGACTTTAATGCTTTGTTTTAATGTTCTTTGTTTAATCATCTCTTTTACCTTATTGCTTCACAACAAGATTACTTCTACTCTTATTTCTCATCACGACCAAATGATGCCGGATTGAAGAAATTAGGATTGTTTCTTAACTGTTCTAAACGGCTTGGATCAAGCGGTTTATTTAAGTTACCGTATTGCGGATTTTGTTCCTGTGCTGGTTCTGGCTGTGGATTATGTCTTAATGCATCTAAACCATGTAAACCAACTGGCGGTTGTGGCTGAATCGTTTCTTGTGCTACAGGTTGTTGAACTGGCGCTTGTTGTACAGCTGCTTGAGGACGAGCAATCACTACTGGCTCAGCCGCAACAACATCACCTAAACCTGTTGCAACGATCGTGACACGAATTTCATTGCTCATTTCAGGAACTAAACTGGTACCCACTACGATAGTCGCGTCTTCTGATGCAAAGCTACCTACAGTGTCACCCACTACGTTAAATTCGTCAAAGCCAAGATCCATGCCTGAGGTAATATTA
>CABSZQ010000303.1 GCA_902482195.1 uncultured Haemophilus sp. | reverse complement strand
GTTTTTTCGAGTGTCTACTTGACGGGTAGCAGTTCAAATGATATGACCCCTTAAAGTTGGATTTTGGTCCAACTTTAAAGGGTCGATTCAAAACGGCAGCTTATTTTTATTTGTTGCGCCAAAGCTCATCGGCGGCAGAACTTAGTTTTTGTTTTTCTTCAGCAGTTAATGGGACGAGCGGCGCCTTGCAATTTTCCTGCATAGGCTGGCCTAATTCTTTTAAAGCCCATTTCATTACCGGGTTGAAGGTCGGATATACTTCATAGAATTTCATGCGTTTATCAATTTGACGTTGGCTGGAGCGGAGTGCGGATAAATCTTCATTACGAAGGGCTTCAGCTGCCTGATGGCACATTTCCGGATAGACATTGGATAAAGCACCGATACAGCCGTTGCCGCCGGAAAGGACAGAGGGGATACAGTTATTATCATATCCCGTAAATACCATGAAATTCGGATACTGGCTCTTTATTTCCTGAATGTATCGTTGTGTATGGCGTAACATCGGATGCGTATCTTTTACGCCAATGAAATTCGAGTGTTTTTTGATGAGTCGCAGTATCGTTTTTTCCGAAACATCATATCCTGTGCGATCGGCAAAATTATAAAGGAAAATGTTACCATGAATTTGTCCCATTACATCATCATAATACTGGAATACATTTTCCTGTGTACATCCGCAATAGTATGGACCGACAATGATGACCGCGTCAGCACCGGCGTCAATGACGGCGTTGGAAAGACTGATAGTTTCAGATTTTGCCATACGACCTGTGCCGGCTAAAACAAAGCCTCTTTTGTTGATATACTTTACGGCATCTGTTATCATTGCTTTGATTTCATCGTAGGTAAATGCATAAAATTCTCCGGCGCTGCCACCCACTAAAATGCCATCGATACCGGCATCTAAGATTTGATCATAGAATTGATGCATCTCTTCATAATTCACCGTTCCATCTGAATTGACAGACGTTAAAATGGGGCAAAAATATTTACAATCCATTCATACACACCTCTTTTTGTTCGTATATTCTAACTTAATTTGTATATACTTACCACGGTTTAACTGTATCACTTATAAAAACGGTCGTCAATATTCAAAAGAGTCATTCTTATAGTAATTATTCATATAAATATCACTGTTTATGATGGCTCGTAATAAAACCCCTTCCGAAGGGATAGATTCCTCCAGAAGGGGCGTCATTTGTTGATCATTATATAGAGATTTGTTTTGAAGGCATCTGATTGATTTCATGTTCAATAAGATGAACTTGCTGCTTTAGCAGTGAAACAATAGATTGAATTTTTTCTGGTGTAGAACGGAAGATGGGGAGACTAACGCTTAAGGCAGCCAGGATATCGGGGCCTTGGCGAATCGGGACGGCTAAACACTCTACTTCAATGTGGGATTCACCGATTTCATGAGCATATCCTTTTGCTTTAACGATTTTGACTTGCTCTAATAGGGTCTCTATATCGACGGTTGTTTTTTCTGTATAGCGTGTTAATCCATGGGTATATAATTCACGAATCATTTCATCACTCAACCCGGATAACAGTACTTTCCCTAAGGCCGTCGCAGAAGCGGCCAAGGCTTTTCCTACATACGATGTAATTCGGATGGCTTGGTCGGGCTCTTTTTTTTCTATGTATAATACATCGGGGCCATCCAATATGCCTAGCTGACAGATTTCATCACAGCGATTTACAATTTCTTGCATATAGGGGCGAATTATTGACAGATAATTCAGTGAGTGTTCATAAGCATTGCCCAGCTTAAAGCACTGTTGCCCTATTGTAATTGCAGAATCATGTATTTGTAGATATCTTTCATGGATCAAGGTCATTACAATTGGATAAAGCGTTCCCTTCGCAATTCCTGTTTGGTTTGAAATGGCTGTCAGTGTCAGTCCCTTATTATTGGCACAGACAGTTTCTAATATGTTGAGTACTCGCAAGGTTGGATTGTGTAACTTACTATCTTTCATGATTCACCTACCGTTGACTATATCGTTATTTAGCGTTAACAATTAATTTTAGCCGTCGAGAATTTTATTATAATGAAGTCGACAAACTGTTGATTATTTATTTTTCATCAACCAGTCTGTTTGTTGTGAGGGGGAGTAAAATTCCCGCGTTTTATGAATAACCGGTGATAGAAGGTAAAGATATGATATTTCCTTATATTGTAGCAAAGATGCTCTTCTTTGTACATTTCTTTGGTTGGACTCACTTCATAATTAGCGCTGATTTGATGAACGCCACGTATCTTGTCGAGTTATACAAAAGTACCGTTGCTGCATGGTATACAGCAACGGTACTTTTGTCGTTTGTGCTCTATTCTGATTTAAAGACGATGACATAACCGTCCTTCGTTTCTTTTACGATTTGT
>CABSZQ010000302.1 GCA_902482195.1 uncultured Haemophilus sp. | reverse complement strand
GAGATCTACACCTCTCTATTCGTCGGCAGCGTCAGATGTGTTATAAGAGACAGATTGAAATGGGTGCGAAAGCAGGTTTAATCGCACCAGATGAAACCACTTTCGAATACTTAAAAGTTCGTCCACATGCACCGAAAGGTAAAGATTGGGATGATGCTGTTGCTTATTGGAAAACCTTAAAATCCGATGATGATGCGAAATTTGATACAGTCATCACGTTAGAAGCCAAAGATATTGCACCACAGGTAACTTGGGGAACAAACCCAGGCCAAGTAATCGGTATCGATCAATTAGTGCCAAATCCAGCAGAAATGATAGATCCCGTCACTCGTGCTTCAGCAGAAAAAGCCTTAAATTATATTGGCTTAGACGCCAACGCTGATTTAAAAGAAATTCCAGTAGATCAAGTATTTATCGGTTCTTGTACTAATGCTCGTATCGAAGATTTACGTGCAGCAGCGGCTGTGATGAAAGGTCGCAAAAAAGCCGATAACGTAAAACGGATTTTAGTGGTGCCGGGTTCTGGTTTAGTGAAAGAACAAGCAGAAAAAGAAGGCTTGGATAAAATCTTTATCGAAGCGGGTGCTGAATGGCGTAATCCTGGCTGCTCAATGTGCTTAGGGATGAACGATGACCGTTTAGGTGAATGGGAACGTTGTGCTTCTACTTCGAACCGTAACTTTGAAGGTCGCCAAGGCCGTAATGGTCGCACTCACTTGGTGAGCCCTGCCATGGCTGCCGCAGCGGGAATGTTCGGTAAATTCGTTGATATTCGTAACGTCACATTAAACTAAGGAGCAGAAAATGGCAGGATTTAAACAACTTTCAGGCTTAGTAGTGCCATTGGATGCGGCAAACGTGGACACGGATGCGATTATTCCAAAACAATTTTTACAAGCCATTACCCGCGTAGGTTTCGGCAAACACTTATTCCATGAATGGCGTTATTTGGATGTAGAAGGTACCAAGCCAAATCCAGATTTCGTATTGAATTATCCTCAATATCAAGGTGCGACTATTTTATTAGCACGTAAAAACCTTGGCTGTGGTTCTTCTCGTGAACATGCACCTTGGGCATTAGCCGATTACGGTTTCAAAGTGATGATCGCACCAAGTTTTGCGGATATTTTCTACAACAACAGCTTAAATAACCACATGTTACCGATTCGTTTAAGCGAAGAAGAAGTGGAAGAAATTTTCCAATGGGTGTGGGCAAATGAAGGCAAACAAATCCATGTAGATTTGGAAGCGATGACCGTCACTGTAGGTGACAAAGTCTATCACTTTGAACTGGATGAATTCCGCCGTCATTGTTTATTAAACGGCTTGGATAACATCGGTTTGACGTTACAACACGAAGATGCCATCAGCGAATACGAAAAAAATATTCCGGCATTTTTACGTTAATCTGTTTTTTTACTCGGACAGCAAATATTGCTAACCATTCGGCGGACAATTTGTCCGCCTTTCTTTTTGAAAACATTCCATTTTTTTACCGCACTTTTTCCCCTTTTATTTGACAGTATCCATGCTTATCCCTATCATTCCGACCAATATTGATTGATTTTAAAAAGAGCTGTCTATGTCACATAATCAAACCGAATTACTGAAAAAATCCCTCGCTGAACGCATCCTTATTTTAGATGGTGCGATGGGAACGATGATCCAAAAATATAAACTCACCGAGGCTGATTTTAGAGGCGAGCGTTTTAAAGAAAGTGCGGTTGATTTACGTGGCAATAATGACTTGCTCACTTTAACCCAACCCCTGTTAATTTCTGCCATTCATGAGAAATATTTAGCCGCAGGCGCCGATATTATTGAAACCAATACTTTCAGTTCTACCACCATTGCGCAAGCGGATTATGATTTACAGTCTATTGCCTACGAACTGAATTTTGCAGGCGCAAAATTAGCGCGTTTAGCCGTAGATAAATACAGCACACCAGAAAAACCTCGCTTTGTTGCTGGCGTGTTAGGGCCAACTAACCGCACCGCCTCTATTTCTCCTGATGTAAACGACCCTGGTTTCCGTAATATTACCTTTATGGAATTAGTGGATGCCTATGCTGAAGCGACCAAAGGTTTAATCGAAGGTGGTGCGGATTTAATCATGATCGAAACCATTTTCGACACATTAAACGCAAAAGCCGCCATTTTCGCCATTGAAACCGTATTTGAAGAATTAGGTGTGGAATTGCCGATTATGATTTCCGGCACTATTACCGATGCTTCAGGTCGTACGCTTTCAGGACAAACTACCGAAGCATTCTACAACTCGCTTCGTCACGCTAAACCACTGACTTTCGGTTTGAACTGTGCGCTAGGCCCGAAAGAACTTCGCCAGTATGTTGAACAACTATCTAAAATCAGCGAAACCTATGTTTCCGTTCACCCAAATGCGGG
>CABSZQ010000301.1 GCA_902482195.1 uncultured Haemophilus sp. | reverse complement strand
ATATTGGTTAAAGCTGGGATGGTTTCTGGAAAGAACAAACCTTGATCTTTGCCAAGTCCTTGACGTACTGCTTGCGCAAAATTTACTTGTTCTTCGGGGTGTTTAATGTTGTACAAATTCATTGTATATCCGTTAATTATAGAGTTTTAATAAAATGTTATTCCCCTCTTATAAAAGAGGGGATAAAAGCGATTTGTTGTTTAACCGAGCTCTCTCGCGCCATCATTATCGACCTTACAAACGTGCACAAAACCTTCATTGTTTTGTAAATAATGATTTTCTAAATAAGTCGCCAGTTTTGTTGCGGTTTGTAAATCAGGTGCAATGGAGAAAATCGTTGGGCCAGAGCCTGAAATCCCCATCGCTAATGCACCTAAATCACGAGTAGCTTGTTTCACTTCTGCGAAGTTTGGTAATAAAGCCTCACGATAAGGTTCTGCAATCACATCTTTCATCATCATCGCTGCAAGATTTTCTTGATGCGTGTGACACGCATGCACAAAGCCACCTAAATGACGACCATGAGAAATCACATCTTGACGCGTGTAGCTTTTCGGTAAAATTGCACGCGCTTCAGCAGTTGAAACCTCAATACCAGGATAAGCTAAAACCCAATACCAATTATCAAAAAATGGTAGTTTTTGGCAAATATTACCGAGGGATTGTACCATAAATTGCACACCACCAAGATAACAAGGCGCCACATTATCATAATGGATTGAACCAGAAATACGACCTTCTAGCTCTCCCATCATTTCTAACAGTTCCATTTTTGAGAATGGTTCATCATGGAATTTATTTAATGCCACTAATGCAGCTACGATAGAGCACGCACTTGAACCTAATCCCGAACCAATCGGCATATTTTTCTCAAGGGTCAAACGCAATGGTTTGACTCTCACATTGCGTAATTTTAATTGCTCACTAAACAGTACATAGGCCTGATACACGATATTTTTTTGTGGTTCCTTTGGCAATTTACGCACAAAATAGCCCGCACTTTCGAGCTCAAAACCACTTGGAATAGACTCAATCTGTACGACATCACCTAATAATGAACCATCAATCGGCGAAATGGCTGCACCTAATGTGTCAAACCCTACACTAATATTGGCACTCGATGCCGGAGCATAAATTCTTAACATGTTATGGCCTTCTTAGTGGTGTAATGTTCTTAAAATATCAGCAAAGATGCCCGCTGCAGTCACTGCGTTACCTGCACCGTAACCACGTAATAACAACGGAATTGGTTGATAATAACGGGTATAGAATGCAAGAGCATTTTCACCGTCTTTCACCTTGTACAATGGATTATTTTGATCCACGGCGATGATTGATACCTTGCAGTGGCCATCTTTAATTTGACCTACGTAACGCAATACTTTGCCTTCGGCTTTTGCGGCTTCAACACGCGCTTTAAATTCCGCATCTAATTGTGGCAACATCGCCATAAATTCATCAGCAGATTTGCCTTCTGAGAAGCCTTTCGGTAACACGCCTTCCACTTCCACATCGGAAAGCTCAAGTTCTAACCCTGCCTCACGCGCTAGAATCAGTAATTTACGTGCCACATCTTGACCCGATAAATCATCACGAGGATCTGGTTCTGTAAACCCTTTTTCACGTGCAAGTGCGGTCACTTCTGAAAGAGAAAGTCCTTCCTCTAATTTACCGAAAATGAAAGAAAGTGAGCCGGACAAAATACCTTCAAAATACTCAAGCTCATCCCCTGCTGCCAATAAATTCTGTAAGTTTTCGATAACCGGTAAGCCAGCGCCTACGTTGGTTTCGTACAGGAATTTATGTTGGCTTGCTTGTGCATTGCGACGTAATTCGTGGTAATAGGCTAATTCACGCGTATTCGCTTTTTTATTTGGGGTTACCACATGGAAGCCTTCTTTTAATGCGCGCGCATAAAGCCCAGCGACCGATTCAGCTGTTGTACAATCTACGAAGACTGGGTTCACTACGTGGTGTAATTTAATGAAAGATAACAACACATCGAAATCAGAAGGTTGGGTTGCATTTTCAAGATCAGCTTTCCAATTATCTAAATTCAATCCGTTTTCATTTAAAAGCATTTTGGTTGAATTTGCTAAGGCACAAACACGGATCTCAATATCCTTCTTTGCAAGGTACTCTTTTTGTTGTTTGATTTGTTCAATCAATTCACCGCCTACACCACCTACGCCGACTAGAAACATATCGACGACTTTCTTATTATTAAAAAGGGCTTGATGAGTCGCTTTCACAGCTTCAATTGCTTTATTTTGTGCCACTACCGCTGAAATTGAACGCTCAGAAGAACCTTGTGCAATTGCTACTAAGCTAATATTCGCTTGAGCCAATGCAGAGAAGAAACGAGCTGCGATACCCTTAGCTTGTTTCATACCATCGCCCACAACTGAGATAATAGAAAGAT
>CABSZQ010000300.1 GCA_902482195.1 uncultured Haemophilus sp. | reverse complement strand
AGTAATACGGTGAAACCAATACCTTTCAACAAGTCCAGCAGATAAAACTCCAAGTAAAAGGCATAGACTAGCAGGATCTTTTCGGCTTTTTCTTATCATTAGAAAAAGCGTACATAACCAACCTAAAACATGGAATAAACCACCAGCGGCTAAAGCATTAAAGAAATCGTTATGGAAATGGTAAAGCTTATTAAAGCCAGGGAACGTTAAGGTATGGCCAGCCGATACCATTTCAGCATAAGGATCCTTTCCCCAACCAAAAAAAGGTGCATCTTCAAAGGCATTAATAGCTAACTTCCATAATTCTAAGCGAATCCCCCATGATGTATAAGTCACACCAGTTTGATATTGCTGTAAATCTGTTATGCCCTGTTGCATTCTTCCCATCATAAATGACATTACAAGTAAGAACGTGGGAACTAAAATGGCACAAGCAATGATTTTTTTGTTTGATCTTTTGAAATAACAAACAAAGGGAATTAATGCTAAAAATGGAATGATAGCGGTACGTACTTCTGACAAAATGATGGCAGAGATTGAGGCAGTAATACTAACGATAAGAAGAAACTTACTATTACGATTGTACTTTCCTCCCTCGAATATGAGAGTGCCGAAGCAACAAAGTGTTAATGCAGAGGTGATACCAAGGACTTTATTTCTATTGGTTCCGATAACAGAGCTACCATCAAAGCCGTAGATTAGTATCTGAATATCAATGGCTAATGACACCAGTATCAATGCAATGGATAAATAAGTAATGACTTTGGTTCTACTAAATTGTTGTGGATACATCGCTCCAAAGATAAAAGACATTATCAAAAGAGCATTGAAAAATTCAGAACTTTCAGGGACCCCCTTAAAAAAGAGGACTAAAACAGTAACGGAAAAATACCAAGGAATCCAAGGGGTAAAAAAGTCAATGTAAGAGCGAGTATACGAGTATATATTTGGAGCTTTATTAACAATATAGGAAGCTAAAATTGTCAAAAAGCAAAGTACTAAAACGACATATTTGGGAATATGTGAGCCAGTCAAAAAGAAAAAACCACCGCAAAGAGCACAAATTAATAACGTAAAAGTGGCTAATTTAGAGTAGCTTGGAACAGTCAGAGGCATAACAAAAACTATTTAAAAAATGACTCACTCCAGATTGTACGAATGTCCATGAAGGTTAGCAATGATCGACATGCTTTTGTAAATCAGTAAGAACGAGTGAAGGAAATTAAAAATTTTAAAATTAGAAGTATTCGCTTTTCTTTTGAGAAACTGAGCATAGCAGTGTTTCCCATTGTTTCCAGACATTTTCTGGAGAAAAATTTTTCATAGATTCTTTAGCTTCGTGACCTAATTGGACTCTTAACTCGTAATTCGACATTAAATGCGCCAGTTGTTGTGCAAAGTCATCAGCAGTACTATCAGATAAAAGACCGTTAACTCCGTGCTGAATTAAAGAGCTGACTGATAAACAATCGTTACATCCGATCACTGGTAAGCCAGCTGACATTGCTTCTGTAAGAGCTAAACTGAAACCTTCATAAGCAGAAGGAAAGGCAAAAATAGAGGCGGAGTTATACTTTTCCGTAACTTGTTTAGTTTCACCACACAATTTAACCTTAGATTCAAGCCCAAGATTTTTTATCTCATTTTTTAACTTCGCAGCATACTCAGTCTTATCCCATCCCCATATATTAACTGTCCAGTCGGGGAATTTTTGTTCGATTTTGGCGAAAGCCTCAAGAATTAAGTGTTGGCGTTTACGTGAAGCAATCTTGGCGACATTTAAAATAACAGGGTTCTTTAATTCAGCACTATCTTTGTATTGGGGGACAACGTTAGGGATACAGATAACGTTGTCTGTTCCTAAGTAATGTTTAGCTTGCTCTACGTACTGAGGAACTAACACTTGAACGTAGGCACATTTATTTAAAGCTGGTTTGAAAATTTTAAATTCAGGTCTTTCAAAGTAAAACGAAGGCTCATTGTGGAGCATCGTCACCACAGGAACTTTTACTTTTAAGATATCCATTAATAAGTATGCTATCTCTTGTTGGAAAGCCACAATTACATCCGGTTTGACTTCCTTGAGAGCTTTCTCAATGGCTTTACTCTTATTGTTTAGCTCAATTTGATATCGCTTAATACGCCGAGTTTCTCTATCTCTAATGTAAAAAGTTCTGAATTTGGCAATACTATCGTTATGAAAAAGTCTTTCAAACGAACTATTGCAGCAATTTTTAAGCATCACCCTTGGATCAAAATAAAAAGCGGGCTCCCCTTGTCTAAATTCATAGGTTAATGCCGTCACGGTATGTCCTCTTTCGACAAAACTATTGGACATCTCGGCAAAAACTTTAGATACACCGCCGAAGCAATTAACGATTACGTCAAAGTTAATTAAAGCGATATTCAAGGTAATGCTTCCTATTC
>CABSZQ010000299.1 GCA_902482195.1 uncultured Haemophilus sp. | reverse complement strand
AACGTGCGGGAGCAGACATTAGCTGGATTTTTGATTTAGAAGGCGAAGAAGGCTTTCGTAAGCGTGAAGAACGTATTATCAATGAATTGACTCAATTACAGGGCGTCGTGCTTTCCACTGGTGGTGGAGCAGTGATGTCAAAAGAGAGTCGTAATTATCTTTCTGCTCGTGGCATTGTCATTTATTTAGAAACCACGGTAGATAAGCAATATCAACGTACACAACGTGATAAAAAGCGCCCATTATTACAAGGGGCTGATGACCCGCGCCAAGTGCTTGAAGATTTAGCTAAAGTGCGTAATCCGTTATACGAAGAAATTGCGGATATTACTTTGCCAACAGATGAGCAAAATGCCAAAGTAATGGTTAATCAAATTGTTGATTTAATTGATAATCTAAACGGCTTAAACGGTTCACTCTAAGGATTTAAAATGTTGTGCGTAAATGTTGAATTAAAAGAACGTCGTTATCCTATTTATATTGGCGAAGGTTTACTTAAAGATGAAACCTGTTATCCGCTGAAGAAAGGGGATAAAGTGATGATTGTGACTAATCCAACTGTCGCACAATATTATCTTGAGCCCGTTACAGAAACATTAGAAAAAATAGGTTGTCAGGTTGAATCGGTATTATTGCCTGATGGCGAAAAATATAAAACGCTTGAGTCTTTAAATCTCATTTTTACCGCGCTTTTAAAGCATAATCATGGGCGAGATACCACGATTATTGCATTAGGTGGTGGCGTGATTGGTGATGTAGCAGGTTTTGCTGCATCGAGTTATCAGCGTGGTGTGCGTTTTATTCAAATTCCTACCACATTATTAGCCCAAGTGGATTCTTCTGTTGGTGGCAAAACTGCCGTTAATCATGAGTTAGGCAAAAATATGATTGGGGCGTTTTATCAACCTTCTACGGTGATCATTGACACCCTTACACTCAATACCTTGCCAAAACGTGAAGTGAATGCGGGACTTGCGGAAGTCATTAAATATGGGGCGATTTTAGATTATGCCTTTTTCGAGTGGCTTGAAGCGCATATTGATGAATTAGTCGCGTTAAATCAACATTCACTGCAGCATTGCATTGCACGTTGTTGCCAAATCAAAGCGGATGTTGTTGCGCGCGATGAAACTGAAAAAGGTGATCGTGCATTATTAAATCTCGGTCATACTTTTGGGCATGCGATCGAAACACATTTAGGCTACGGAAACTGGTTACATGGTGAAGCTGTTGCAGCTGGAACTATGATGGCAGCGGTATTATCTGAACAATTAGGCGATCTTTCTTTTGAAGATGTTGCTCGTTTAGAAAAGCTTTTAGCGCGTGCTAATTTGCCGACCGTTTCGCCTGATACCATGCAACCAGATGATTATTTACCGCATATGATGCGAGATAAAAAAGTGCTGGCAGGCAAGTTGCGTCTTGTGTTGCTAAAAGCCCTTGGTCAAGCCTATGTGGCGACTGATACTGACAAATCTCTTGTGCTAAACGCGATTGAGCGTTGCACACAACATGACTAACAGTCATTGCTCCATGTTGCGTCCGAAAAATAATAAAACGAAACCCCGAATTAAACACCGCCCGTTTTTAAAATGGGCGGGCGGTAAATTTCGTTTAACGGACGATCTCAACCGCGTCTTTCCTAAAAGAAAACAGTGTTTGATCGAACCTTTTGTGGGGGCGGGTGCTGTTTTTCTTAATTCTCATTTTGAGCGTTATATTTTGGCAGATATTAATCCTGATTTGATTAACTTGTTTAATATCGTCAAAGAAAATGTAGATATCTATATTGAGGCTTGTAAGCCAATTTTCTTCGCCGAAAATGCCAATACAGCCGACTATTATTACGCCCAGCGTGATGCCTTTAATCAATCAAGCGAGCCTTTCGAGCGCTCGGTGTTGTTCCTTTATTTGAACCGTTTTGGATTTAATGGATTGTGCCGTTATAACAGTAAAAATGAGTTTAATGTGCCCTTTGGCGCTTATAAAACCCATTATTTCCCTGAGGATGAATTACGCTATTTCGCCCATAAAGCACAAAGTGCGGTCTTTTTATGCGCTGATTTTCAACAGACGTTTGAATTAGCGGATAAACACAGCGTGATCTATTGTGATCCGCCTTATGCACCGCTTGCGCAAGATACCAATTTTACTGGATATGCAGGGAATGCTTTTGGACTTGAACATCAAAAGAATTTAGCGGAATGTGCAAAGAAAGCGCAAAAAGAAAAGCAAATTTCCGTCGTGATTTCTAACCACGATACAAAATTTACGCGTGAGATTTATAAAGGGGCAAAATTTAAACGCGTTAAAGTACAGCGCTCGATCAGTCAATCTTCAGAAAAACGAGTTAAAGTAAAAGAATTAATCGCCATCTTTAAAGGTTAGTTTAGCAGGTTAATTCTGGATTGATTTTAATCTCAAAGCCTTTTAC
>CABSZQ010000298.1 GCA_902482195.1 uncultured Haemophilus sp. | reverse complement strand
GCTTTTGGATTATCTAATAATAGGACAGCTGCATCCGCCACTTCATTAATATTGTGTGGTGGAATATCTGTTGCCATCCCGACGGCAATCCCGGTGGTGCCATTCAACAGAATATGAGGCAAACGTGCAGGTAAATATTGTGGTTCTTCTAAGGTGCCATCAAAGTTTGGTTGGAAATCAACAGTGCCTTGACCTAATTCAGATAATAGAATTTCAGCGATTTTGGACAAGCGAGATTCTGTATAACGCATTGCCGCGAATGATTTAGGATCATCTGGTGCTCCCCAGTTTCCTTGACCATCCACTAAAGGATAGCGGTAAGAAAAGGGCTGAGCCATTAATACCATGGCTTCATAACAAGCGGAGTCACCATGTGGATGGAATTTACCTAACACATCACCGACGGTACGCGCGGACTTTTTAAATTTTGCCGCGGCATTTAAACCCAGTTCAGACATCGCATAGACAATACGACGTTGAACAGGCTTTAAGCCATCGCCAATAAAAGGCAATGCGCGATCCATGATGACGTACATTGAATAATTAAGATAAGCCTTTTCTGTAAAGGTGCGAAGTGGCATCTGCTCGATACCTTCGTAGTTAATATTGCTCATATTCTTCTAATCTATTTTCTGGTTGCACCGGAATTCCCATCGGAATGTTCGTGAGGAGAATGTCCCATATCTATTCCTTTGTGACTGTCAATTTCGTAAGGAACAGGTTGCGGTTTTTGTGGATTGGCTTCTTTAAAGGCTTCGTCTTTTAATTTGCCAGAATAAATAGTCGGATTTTTTTCGCCTTCGACCACGATTTGCCCCATCGTACCTTTATTCACTGCGCGGAAAATGGAGTGATCCATAAAGACATAAGTACCCGGTACATCAATTCGAGTTTCTACCATTGTGGCACTGCCGGATGGAATCAAGGTAGTTTGAACATTGTGATTAACAAGCGTACCGCCTTCCACATAGACATTGTCAAATACCGCACCGATTAAGTGGAAAGAAGAGCATAAATTCGGCCCCGCATTTCCTACAAATAGACGAATGGTTTCACCTGTCTTCGCTTTTAAGGCATTTCCATCCATGGTAGCACCGACTTTACCGTTGAAGAGGACGTATTCAGGGCGTTCATCAATAGCTTTTCGCATACTGAATGGTTGCAAGCCAGGATCGCCAAACTCGCCTTTGGTATAGAATTCACTTTGCATAATGTAAAATTCGCGATCCACTTTTGGTAAGCCTTCTTTTGGCTCAACTAAAACTAAACCATACATCCCTTTCGCAAGGTGAATATCCACAGGCTGACTGCCACAGTGGTATAGATAAATCCCCGAACGTAACGCTCTAAATTGGAAGGTGGATGTGCGCGTTGGTGGGGTTTC
Source organism: uncultured Haemophilus sp. (assembly GCA_902482195.1). Classification (GTDB taxonomy): domain Bacteria; phylum Pseudomonadota; class Gammaproteobacteria; order Enterobacterales; family Pasteurellaceae; genus Haemophilus_D. Next base: position 1,052 of record CABSZQ010000298.1, on the reverse strand, counting down.
ACTTGCGATAGCACCGCCCATTGGCACTGCAGCAGCGTGAAAATCGATACTGTGTGGCATCATTGAACTCGCTGAGTTGGAAAGTTGCACTTCCACCATATCGCCTTCACGCACACGAATAAACGGCGCAGGCACGCTACCATTTAATGTCCAAAATTTAAATTGCACACCATCCATTAAATCCATAATTTGCTCAAGTGCGGTCAGTTTTACCACGACTTTTGCTGGATAGTTACGCTCAATCGGTTTTGGCACATTTGGCGCAAGCGTCAGTTCAGCTTCAATTTCTGGTAAATTCTCAACCGCAGTAGTCGCTGTATTTGAGGCTTTTTCTTCCGCTTGAGCAGAAGGAATAAGGCTTAAACCTGCACCTAATGTAATTGTTGCTAGGCCTAGCGCACTATTTTTAAAGAAATTTCGACGTTGTTCGTTCATGATTGACCTCAAATAATTAAACAGCTAAATCCACTTGGTCGCCATTGGTTTGTAACCAATTTTTGCGATCTTCCGCTCGTTTTTTGGCAAGTAACATATCCATTAATTCTAATGTTTCCGCGCCTTGATCTTCGCCTAGCTCATAGGTTAATTGAACTAAACGGCGTGTATTCGGATCCATTGTGGTTTCACGTAATTGTGAAGGATCCATTTCACCCAAACCTTTGAATCGTTGTACATTTAAAGTGCCTTTTTTACCTTTTAAGCGTTCTAAAATGGCTTCTTTTTCGCTTTCATCGAGGGCATAAAACACTTCTTTGCCTAAGTCGATACGATAGAGTGGTGGCATTGCCACATAAACGTGCCCATCTTGAACCAATTTCGGGAAATGACGTAAAAAGAGTGCGCAGAGTAGGGTGGCAATATGCAAACCATCAGAGTCCGCATCGGCTAAAATACAGACTTTCCCGTAACGAAGTTGAGATAAGTCTTCATTATCAGGATCGATACCAAGCGCCACAGCAATATCATGAATTTCCGTTGAGCCAAGTACTTGATCGCTAGCGACTTCCCAAGTGTTTAAGATTTTTCCGCGTAACGGCAGGATCGCTTGATAT
>CABSZQ010000297.1 GCA_902482195.1 uncultured Haemophilus sp. | reverse complement strand
CCACATGACGGAGAATTTCTTGATCCGCCTCTTCAGCCGTCACTTTAATCAATCGGCTTTGTAAGAAATTCACCAACTGATTTAAACGAATATCCCCGCTACCAATACCCGCATATAAATCTTCAAGATTTTTTAAGTTATAACGAGGTAAGGCAAGCTGCTCTACTTGTTTTAAACTGATATTCAAACGCGCAAGCTCATTATCTAATAGCTCTTTACCCGCAGGAATGTTTTTATCACGATCTTGTTTTTTGAACCACGCTTGGATTTTAGCACGCGCTTTTGACGTATGCGTAAAACCTAAGTTTGGATTTACCCAATCTCGGCTTGGGTTAGGATTTTTCTGCGTGATGATATCTACTTGCTCACCCATTTGCAGGTGATAAGTGAATGGCACGATACGCCCCCCGACTTTTGCCCCAATACAACGGTGACCAATTTCACTGTGGATCGCATAAGCAAAATCAAGTGGTGTAGAACCAGCTGGCAAGTCTACAACCTCACCTTTCGGCGTAAACACATAGACTCGGTCATCAAAGACTTGGCTACGCAATTCGGCCATCACTTCGCCAGAATCTGTAATATCATCTTGCCATGCAAGTAATTTACGCAACCAAGTGATTTTTTCTTCGTAAGCAGAAAGGCTACCAGTCGTCCCTTCTTTGTATTTCCAGTGTGCTGCAACGCCAAGTTCAGCATCATCATGCATTTGTTGAGTACGAATTTGCACTTCAATCGGCTTACCACCTTTGCCCAATACCACCGTATGAATGGATTGATAGCCATTCGGTTTTGGATTGGCAACATAGTCATCAAATTCTTTTGGTAAATGTTTGAAATGAGTGTGTACGATACCAAGCGCGGTATAACAATCCTGCAATTTTTGCACAATAATTCTGACCGCTCTTACATCATATAAACCACTGAATTCCAAATGTTTCTTTTGCATTTTTCGCCAAATGCTATAGATATGTTTTGGACGACCGTAAACCTCAACCTGATCAATATTTTCTTTTAAATAACCGGTTAATTCTGTCACAAAATCAGTAATATACTGCTCACGATCTAAACGACGCTCATGCAATAATTTGGCGATATTTCGATATTGTTCTGGATGCAAATAACGGAAACAGTAATCTTCAAGCTCCCATTTCAATTGACCGATACCTAAACGGTTCGCCAACGGGGCATAAATATTGGAACATTCTTTGGCTGCCAACACTTTTTCTTCTTCGCAAAAATGATTTTCTGCATCGCGAAGAAAGGTAATACGTTCAGCAAGTTTGATAATCACACAGCGGAAATCGTCCACCATCGCAAGGAGCATACGGCGTACATTATCTACTTGAGAAGCATTGGCAGAATGACTGGCGTTGAGCTGACGGATATTATCCATCTCCTCCACACCTTTAAGCAGTTTGGTGATTTTAGGACCAAAATGTTCCTGAATTTGCTCCCAATCGACAATTTTATTTGCTACTAAGGGGAATAGCATAGCGGTGAGTAAGCTTTCGCTGTCCATATTCATTTCATGCAGAATTTCCACCATTTCCACACCGGATTGCAATGTGAGGATTGCATTCTCCATTTGATCGGCATGTTCAGCTATTTGGGCTTGAGCATAATACCATGCATCAATCAAAGACTTTTCTGCAGGGGCAGCAAGTTTAAGGCTCGAACACCACTGTTCGATCACAAAATCATGTGGATTTGATAAGTGAGAACCACGAACTGCAACCATAATACCCCCTTGTTGATGAATATGTCTCGGCAACATCCTGTCAGCCGAGTTGTCTTTTTAAGACAACAAAAAAGTCTGACTATTCTATCAGAATTTACACCTTATTTGATAAATAATGTCACCGACTCCAAATGACTGGTATGTGGGAACATATCAATCATGGCGGTTTTTATAATGCGGTAGCCAAAAGCGCGAAGAATCTCAGCATCCCGTACTAAGGTTGCGGGATTGCAAGATACATAAAGAATGCTTTCTGCACCCAGCTCACATAACGAATTCAGTGCAAAAGCCGCACCGCTGCGAGGCGGATCAAGAAGAATTTTATTGAAATGTTGTTTTGCCCAAGTCTGTTCTGAAAAAGCTTGGTCTAAATCGGCTTGATAAAATTCAACATTCTCAAGATGGTTAAACTGCGCATTCGCTTGGGCTTTTTTCACCATATCCAAAACACCTTCAATTCCAACCGCACTTTTCACGCGTTTGGCTAAAGGCAATGTGAAATTGCCCATGCCGCAGAATAAATCTAAGACATGATCATTCTGATTCAAATCAAGCCAATCTAAAGCCGTCTCAACCATTTGTTGATTTAAGTGGGTATTCACTTGAATAAAATCGCGGATATCAAAAGATAAACGAATATCGTCCAGAGAATAATAAGGCATTTCACCATGCACAAGTTGGATATTTTGATCATCTTGCAGGAATAAATTC
>CABSZQ010000296.1 GCA_902482195.1 uncultured Haemophilus sp. | reverse complement strand
AGTTATGTTAGACGGCAAATATCTTTTCTTAATTAATGCAAAAACTGAACCGCAATCTTTTTATTTGCCAAAGGGTAAATGGAAAAAGATTGCCGAAACTGAAAATAGCGTGATTCAACAATGTGATGTGAGCGGTATAGCATTTGAAGTGTTGGAACATATGGATGATGAAAACGATGGAGTTTGTTATGAAAAGTGATCTTAATAAATATGAATTAGTTAAAGATACTTTAGTGCTTATTTTGGCTGGTGGTCGTGGTTCTCGCTTACATGAATTAACCGATAAACGTGCTAAACCTGCGTTATATTTTGGTGGTAATCGTCGCATTATTGATTTTGCGCTTTCCAACTGTATTAACTCAGGCCTGAATCGCATCGGTGTTGTAACCCAGTATGCCGCTCACTCTTTATTACGCCATTTACAAACAGGTTGGTCATTCTTACCGCAAGAGCGTGGTGAATTCGTTGATATGCTACCTGCTCGTCAACAAATTGATGATTCTACGTGGTACCGTGGTACAGCGGATGCGGTGTATCAAAATATGGCGATTATCCGTAATCACTATCGTCCAAAATACATTTTGATTCTTGCGGGTGACCATATTTATAAACAAGATTACAGTGTCATGTTGATGGATCACGTGAGAAGTGGAGCAAAATGTACAGTAGGCTGTATTGAGGTACCACGTTCTGAAGCCAGTGAATTTGGTGTCATGGCGGTAAACGAAAACCTTAAAGTGAAAGCCTTCGTTGAAAAACCGAAAGATCCACCTGCCATGGTGGGTAAACCAGATACGTCGCTAGCCTCTATGGGGATCTACGTGTTTGATGCTGAGTATCTCTATAAAATGCTTGATAGAGAAGTGAATACCCCTTGCACATCTCATGACTTTGGTAAAGATGTCTTGCCAAAATGCTTGGAAGAAGGCGTGCTTTATGCACATCCATTCAGCCGTTCTTGTATGGGCCGAAACACTGAAGGTGAAATTTACTGGCGTGATGTGGGTACGCTCGATAGTTTCTGGCAAGCGAATATCGATTTAGTTTCAGAGCATCCACAATTAGATATTTATGATCAAAGCTGGCCAATTCGCGGTAATCCAGTGCAGGCTTATCCATCTAAATTCTTCTATAAAAAAGCGAATGTCAAACCGGTAGATAACTCGCTTATCGGTGGTGGCTGTGTGATTACCGATGCATCTATTAGTAATTCAGTATTGTTTGATAGAGTCAAAATTGATGAAGACTCTTCTGTGGATCACTGTGTCGTGTTACCGCAAGTACAAATTGGTAAAAATTGTACATTAAAAGATTGTATTATTGATCGCCATTGTATTATTCCAGATGGTATGGAAATCGGTGTGGATAAAGCCCTTGACAGTAAACGCTTCCGTGTGAGTTCTACCGGTAAAGTTGTACTTGTAACCTCAACGATGTTGAAAAAATTGCAAGGTGAAGAAGTCACTAACGAAGAACATTTGGATTAAAGTGCGGTCAATTTTGACAGTATTTTAAGTGAAGTAAAAAGATTGTGCTGTTATCAATGACAGCACAATTTTAAGTATAAAAGGAAAATTATGAGAGTTTTACATGTTTGCTCGGAATTGTATCCCTTGTTAAAAACCGGCGGGCTTGCCGATGTTTTAGGGGCGTTACCTTTTGCACAAAAAGAAATTGGTATTGATGCACGTATTTTGTTGCCGGCTTATCCAAAAATTTCAGCGGGCATTGAGAATACGCATGTCGTCACAGAATTTGATAATTTTGCTGGTCATGTTGTATTGCGTTATGGCGAATACAATGGCGTAGGGATTTATCTGATTGATGCACCACATCTCTATTGGCGGGAAGGGAATCCTTATCATGATACCGATTACAACGATTATGCTGATAACTATAAACGCTTTGCTTTATTAGGCTGGGTGGGAGCCGAGCTTGCGACAGGCTTAGATAGTTGGTGGAGAGCTGAAGTGATTCATGCCCACGATTGGCATGCGGGCTTAGCCGCCGCTTATCTCTTCAATAAAGGCCGTCCAGCAAAATCGGTATTTACGATTCATAACTTGGCTTATCAGGGACAATTCGCTCATCGCCATTTACATGAAATTGGATTGCCAGAAGGGATGTTCCATGTTGATGGTTTAGAGTTATTTGGCCAAATTTCATATTTGAAAGCAGGTCTCTATTATTCTGATATGGTCACAGCAGTGAGTCCAACTTATGCGAAAGAAATTACCACACCAGACTTTGCTTATGGCTTACAAGGCTTGTTAACAGGTTTACGTGAAGCTGGCAAGTTGGTGGGGATTTTAAATGGTGTTGATCAAGAAATTTGGCATCCAAGTTGTGATGCTTATATTCAGCATCACTACAAATTGAAATCCATCGCGGGTAAGAAGAAAAATAAAGCGGATTTACAAGCTTATTTTAATTTGCCACAACAACCTGATGCACTT
>CABSZQ010000295.1 GCA_902482195.1 uncultured Haemophilus sp. | reverse complement strand
GATCTGTTCAATATGATTAATATCTAATAAAGTGCGGTCAGTTTCAAGCGAATAATCTGTTGCTAAAGCCAACACGTTTTCATCTAATTCAGGCAAAGGTTTTGTCATCTCTTGTCGATGCAACAGAATTTTTGGAATGGGTTCTTGTTTAAATCCTTCCACTAAAACTAAATCTGTTAAATGACGATCAAATTGTTGGCTTAAATAAGCTAATGAAACCGGCGCTTGAGGCGTTTCTGTCATTAATGCCCAACGACTATCGCAAGCCATAATAACTTGCGCAGAACCCGCCTCTTTCATTCGCCAGCTGTCTTTTCCCTCTTTATCCACATGGGCGTTGTGATGGCTGTGTTTAACCACTGAAACACGTAAACCTTTTTTGATTAATTGAGGAAGCAATTTTTCCAGTAATGTAGTTTTGCCACTACCGCTGTAACCCGTGATACCAAGAAGAGGAAGGGAATTGTTCATTGTAAAAACCTTAAGAAAAATGACCGCACTTGATAAAACAAAACCCCGCAGGACGGGGTTTTGCTATCAAAATCCATTAGGTGAAGAAAGTATAGCAAGGGAAAACAAAATAGCAACTTTCTCACGTCTACTGAATTATTTTAGGAATGTTACGCCTTGTACAATTCGTTTAGCTGCAGCAATTGGAAGCTGTCCGATAAAGGTAATTTCTTTATCGCCTATGACTTCACTGTAAATCGTATAAGCCCCTTGTTTCCATGTATTTTCTTTTGCGGCAGTGCTATCTGCTTTATTGATATAAAGCGTGAAAGTGAAAAGACCATCACTAAATAACGCATTTTCAGTCACTTCACCATCTATTACATCTTGATTCTGGCGAATTAAATCAAAACCTTGCGGTAACCAATCCGTTTTCCAATTGATTGAAAGGGATGACTCTTGCTTCCCTTCATTTAAAAGTGGCGGCACTGACACCTTATTAAGGTAATCTGTCAAACCACGTAGACGATCATCGATATATAACGTCACGACACGGAACTGATCAAGTAACTTGCCTTCTCGATCAAGCATATCGCCTCGCAATAACAAACCATTTTCTTCATCTAAGAAAACGAGATATTGATAGCGAAAATCATCTTTTGGCACAATACGAATGGTATCGACAAATCGACCTGCAATTCGGTCTTTTCCAAGCTTAAGAAAATCATAATTCTGACTCAGCTTGCTAAAATCAGTACGAATCACTGCCGGAAGCGCATCCACAATCTCACCACTGTTAATCGTGAATGCACGTGAACCTGGCTGGAAATAGCTGACTAAATTACCGCGCTGGATGATTTCTTGCTGTTCACCATCTAATGTCACCAACTGCGCATACACTTTTTGCCCTTGCTTAATATGACGATAACGGAATGAATCCATATTTGTTGGCGTAGTTTGCACAAAAGCAAGCTCATAATTTAAATCTCGCATGGCTTGCAACATTTTATTTAATGACTGGATTGGCTCTTCTGCAAATGCTGTAAAAGGCAATAAGAATAAGCCTAAAAGTGCGGTTAATTTGAGAGACGTTTTTTTCATAAATAAATCAATTGATCCATAAAAAAATTCACCACGCCTAAGGTGGTGAATTATCGATTAATTGCTGTAATTATTTCGCTTGGTTGCTACCCACATTTAAGCTATCTGCATGCATACGACGCTGTAATTCATAGTTTTGCAACATCGTACCAATACGGCGATTTTTTTGCTCAACCTGTTCCGAAGTGGCTACATCTTTGGTCGGAGCGTTGTAACTTACTTCTTGAACAGAATTGTTAAATGGTAAAGTTTGTAAAACTGGGTTTTCAGGTGTAACCGAGGTGCTTTTCGCATTAAATGATTGCACACCTACTACTGCCACCAAACACACACCTGCAGCCACCGCAATTTGTGTCATTGGTGCAAAGAATGCTTTTAATTTTTGCACGAATGGTAAGCTATCAGCTTCTTCTGGTGTTGGTTGAGAAACAATAATCTCTACGTGTTTTACTTCTTCTAATTCAATTAAGTCCGCCATTTTCGCCGTAAAGTCAGCACCTAATAACACTGGTGACTCTTTACGCATAACCGATCTTACTGTGTGATATGCAGCCCAAGATTCTTGTGAATCTTTATCCTGACAGAGTTGTTTCGTCAACTCGGCACTGACTTCTTCTCCATCCATATAGGCTGAAAGTAACTCTTTTTGCATTTTATAAACTCCGACTTTATTTTAACGTTGCATAAGCGGTTGTATTTTGTTCTCAATCACTTCCCGAGCACGGAAAATGCGAGAACGTACAGTGCCTACTGGACAATCCATTATTTCTGCGATTTCTTCGTAACTTAAACCTTCAAGCTCACGCAAGGTAATCGCGGTTCTTAAATCTTCTGGCAAACTGTGAATGGTATCAAACACCACTTTTTCCAATTCGCTAGATAACATTTCATTTTCAGGGGTATCTACAT
>CABSZQ010000294.1 GCA_902482195.1 uncultured Haemophilus sp. | reverse complement strand
CCTGTTGGCACGGGCCCTTATCAAGTGAAAGATTACGTTTATAACCAATATGTTCGCTTGGTTCGTAATGAGGATTATTGGAAAAAAGAAGCTAAAATTAAAAATATCATCGTGGATCTTTCTACGGATCGTACGGGGCGTTTAATAAAATTCTTTAATAATGAATGCCAAATTGCTTCTTATCCTGAAGTTAGCCAACTCGGTTTATTAAGCGAAAAAGATGATCGTTATTATCTGCAATCTACGGATGGAATGAACTTGGCCTATTTGGCTTTCAATTTCCAAAAGCCATTAATGCAAGATAAAACTATTCGTCAAGCCATTTCGCAAAGCTTAAACCGTTTTAGAATTGTGCGAAATATTTACCACAATACAGCAACCGTAGCGAATAACATTATCCCTGATATTTCTTGGGCTTCTGCAATTAATACGCCTGATTTTTCTTATGATTATCAGCCCTCAGAAGCGGAAAAAACGTTACGCGATAAAAAACTCACGTTAAAGATGTGGGTAATAAACGAAGAGCAAGTATATAACCCTGCACCAATAAAAATGGCGGAGCTCATTAAATGGGATTTAGCCAAAGCAGGAGTGGATGTTAAAGTGCGGTCAGTAACGCGCACGTTTTTGATCGAACAATTGCGCAAAGGCACAGAAGATTACGATTTAATCTTAACGGGTTGGCTTGCTGGAAACCTTGATCCTGACGGTTTTATGCGCCCGATTTTAAGTTGTGATACACAAAAGGAAATCACTAATCTATCCAATTGGTGTAACCCTGAATTCGATAAGATGATGGATCGTGCACTATCCACCAATCATTTGTATGAACGCTCTAAAGCGTATAACAATGCGCAAGAGCTCATTTTAAACGAATTACCTATTGTGCCAATTGCAAACGTAAAACGACTTTTAGTCGCACGTGGTAATGTAAAAGGAATTGAAATGACCCCATTTGGTAGCATCAATTTTTCTACCTTGTATTTCATGAAAAATAAGGAGAAAAAATAATGCTCTTTTCAGCAATTCGTTATGTCATTTGGGTAAGCATTTTATTATTGGTTTTATCCGTATTAAGTTTTGTGATTTTAATGCGAGATCCGCTCAATGCTGATCTTGTCACAAACAACATTTATAGTGCTTATTATCATTACCTTACATCATTGTTACAGGGCGATTTAGGGATTACCTATAACGGCGGAGAATCGTTAAAAGATTTAATTTTTACGGTATTACCACCCACATTAGAGCTCTGTTTTACCGCACTTTTATTGGCTTGTATCTTAGGTATTCCTCTCGGCGTATTAAGTGCGGTCTATAATCAGCGCCCTTGTGCACGTGCATTGCAAAGTATCTCTAATATTGGTTTGTCTATTCCTATTTTCTGGTTTGCCCCGATTTTACTCTATGTAGCAGCGATTCAAAGCTGGGAGATTGCAGCCATTGGGCAGTATAATTTACTGTATGAAATCAAACCTATCACAGGCTTCCCTACCATTGATATGTGGTTTGTTGATGTCCCTTACAGAACCAAAATCGTACAAAACGTTTTACAGCATTTAGCCTTACCGACATTAGTACTTTGTATTCTGCCGACAATGGAATTTATCCGAATCATTCAGCAACGAGCTGATTATTTACTTCAACAAGAATATGCAAAAGCGGCTGTAACTCGTGGATGGTCGAAATGGACGATTTTAAAACGTTACGTTTTTCGTAATACATTTCCATTATTGATTCCACAGCTTACTCGCGTATTTACCTTAGTATTAACACAATGTATGTTGGTAGAAAACGTTTTAGGTTGGCCGGGAATCGGGCGTTGGCTGATTGATGCCGTAACCCAACAAGATTACAACAGTATTTCGGCTGGTGTCGTTGTGATCGGTGTTTGCATCATCATTATTGATACCTTAGCCAAGTCGCTGATGTTTATGTTAGATCCATTTAATAAGAAGGGCTGGTATGCAAGATAGAGAACCTGATGAATTTCGCGAAAGCACCTCCTTCTTTCAAATTTGGTTGCTTTTCCGCCAAAATCGTGTGGCATTATTTAGTTTCTATTTATTTGTTATCCTGATTTTGGTCGCTATTTTCCCGAAACTCATCATGCCTTATAGCGAAAGCATGGAGTTTGTGGGAGAAGAATTGATGCCGCCATCTTGGGTAGAAAAAGGTCGTATCGCCTTTTTCTTTGGCACGGACGATCTTGGCCGAGATGTACTCAGTCGATTAATAATGGGGACACAATACACTCTTGGTTCATCCCTTTTGGTGGTTATCGCTGTGGCAATTATTGGGGGCGCACTAGGTATTCTTGCGGGTATGTCTGACGGGATTAAAGCGCGTTTTTTAGGTCATTTTTTTGATGCTTTTTTATCGATTCCTATTTTGCTGATTGCCATTATCATTTCCACGTTAATGGAACCAAGCTTAATGAATGCCATGTTTGCCACTCTGTTGGCTATTTTG
>CABSZQ010000293.1 GCA_902482195.1 uncultured Haemophilus sp. | reverse complement strand
TGCAGAGCCAGTTCGCCGTATCTTAAAACAATTGGTGGCATAAGTTCTACTTTCACTACAAGGGGCGTATTCACTACGCCCTTTTCATTACTACAAAAGATAATATGCTACGATCTATCTTTGTTTTTATTACAATTTCTTTAATGACATTTGTTTTGCAATATTGGTTTGTTTCACGCCTTGGTTATCCTGAAACCTTTGTAACAACATGCCAAAATTACACGGGTGAATTTTTGTATGAAGCGCGTTGTGAATATACGTTTAATATATTATTTACAACGATAATTGTTGCATTTTTAGCATTGTTTCCTTTTATTATTTCTCAGAAATTATCTTACTTTATTATTGGTTGTTTATGGCTAGGGCTTTTATGGTTATTGGGTTCAGTTTTTATCACCTTTGATAGTACTGATTTAGGAAATACACTTGAGCTTTCAAGCTTATTTCACTATGCTTGGATCGAATTAAAAATACCTTATATCGTCATATCTGTTATTACTATCCCTACACTATTTTTTGTTAAAAAATTATGATCAGAGAACCTCATTTTCATCAATTTGCTCTTGCGGAGTTATTGCCTTTTTTTGAGCAATTTCCGACGCAATATCTTTCTGGCGAACGAAATATCAAATTGGCTTATCGTCATTTGGTTCAGCCTGAAAGTGCGGTCAGAAAATTGATGATTTTGGTGAATGGTCGAGCAGAAAATATGCTCAAATGGACTGAGTTGGCTTATGATTTTTACCAACAAGGTTATGATGTTTTGCTTTTCGATCATCGAGGACAAGGCTATTCACAGCGTATTATTCCTCAAAAAGGGCATTTAGATGAGTTTCGTTTTTATACCGATGACATGGCAAAAATCATTGAAAAAGCGACCGCACTTTATGCTTATCAAGCGCAATATATTCTTGCACATTCCCTCGGCGCTTTGATTTCCACCTATTATCTTGCCAATTACGATCATCAGATAAAAAAGGCCGTGCTTTCTTCGCCTTTCTTTGGTGTTCCCATGAAACATCCGTTACGAGATGAAGTCATCATTGCAACGATGATGGCATTTGGTCAAGGTCATCGCTATGTTTTTGGCAAAGGACATTACAAACCGGCAGATTTAAACCTTAATGAACTTAGCCATTCTAAAACACGAATGAAATGGATGAACCGAGTTAATCGAAAACACGCTGCTATTCACTTAGGCGGTCCGACTTTCCGTTGGGTACATTTGTGTTTAAATGCAATCAAAGCGCTCCCTAAAATCATTCCAAGAGTGGAAACACCTGTGCTTATCCTACAAGCGGAAAAGGAAAAAATTGTGGATAACAAAAATCTTGAAAAACTGATCGCACTTTTTCCGCATGCCGAATCTATGCTTGTACCTCAAGCAAAACATGAAATCCTTTTTGAAAAGGATAACGTGAGAAAAGCCGTGCTTGAACGCGTGAATCAATTTCTTCATTCTTAAACTTCCCTAATTAGATTAAATCCAAAACATTATATATTGATTTATACAATGCTTTTTATTTTTATCTCATGACTGTTTAACCTTTTATTGAGCAAGATCATAGTTTCTTTCTCACTATATCCCTACAATCCATAATACTTATTTATAGTTATGTTTTTTTGTCGTTTGTATAGTTGGAGTGTCTATGTCAAAAATGAAGAAAATCGCCACCGCACTTTGATTTTATCCATTCAGGTGTGGTCTTTTTTCAATGAGTTTTTCTGTACTTTGTTTTTTTTCACCTATCAAATCAATTTTCTCTACCTTTCCTTCTCACCATCAAAATGTGATCTGTCTCCCAGTTTTAAGTCTTGTTTTGTACTAAAATCAACCCATAGTCCTCTTTTACGGACAAAATATTAAAGACCTGATGGTGTAAAAAGATCAGGTATTACTTTGATTCACAACGCAGAAAAAAGGAGAAAACAGATGACAAAAGATCTTAATGTCTTTGATAAACACTACGGTTTATTGATCAACGGCGAATGGACAAATGGCTCTGAGGGTAATACCTTGACAGCACATAACCCTGCAAATGGTGAAGCCTTAGCCACTTTTATTGATGCTACGGATGCAGATGTCGATGCTGCAGTGAATGCTGCGAAAGAAGCCTTTAAAACCTGGAAAAATACTAGCGCAACGGAACGAGCTACAATTTTGAATAAAATTGCAGATATTATTGACGAAAATACCGAATTATTCGCTTTACAAGAAACGTTGGATAACGGTAAACCGATTCGCGAAACACGCGCAGCAGATATTCCGTTGGCATCAGATCATTTCCGTTATTTTGCCAGTGTTATTCGCGCCGAAGAAGGTGTCGCAAACCAACTGGATAGCGAAGATTTGTCATTGATTTTACGCGAGCCTATTGGCGTTGTTGGTCAAATTATTCCATGGAACTTTCCGTTCTTAATGGCTGCATGGAAAATAGCACCGGCATTGGCAGCAGGTTGTACAGTCGTGATT
>CABSZQ010000292.1 GCA_902482195.1 uncultured Haemophilus sp. | reverse complement strand
GCAGTAAGTTACAAGAACAAATGGAACTTCAACCTGATTCTTGGTGGAAACTTTGGGGTAATAAGTTTGATGGTTCTCAATTTGATAAAGATATTCAAGCTATCCAAGACTATTACCAAAATAATGGTTATGCAAAAGCAAGAGTGACAAAAACAGATGTTCAGTTAAATGAAGAACATACAAAAGCAGATGTCACTATTGATGTAAGTGAAGGTGAAAAATATAACTTAAGTTCTGCTCGTATCGTCGGTAACTTAGGTGGTATGGCTGATGAATTACAACCATTATTAGGTGAACTTCACTTAAATGATACATTCAGTCGTGCGGATGTGCAAAATGTTGAAAGCTTAATTAAAGATAAATTAGGTGAACGTGGTTACGGTAGTGCAACAGTGAATACTGTACCAACTTTTGATGATGCGAATAAAACATTAGCATTAACCTTTGTGGTTGATGCGGGACGTCGTTTATCTGTTCGTCAAGTTCGCTTTGAAGGCAATACGGTTTCTGCAGATAGCACATTGCGTCAAGAAATGCGTCAGCAAGAAGGTACTTGGTATAACTCTCAATTAGTTGAGCTAGGTAAAGTACGTTTAGATAGAACGGGTTTCTTTGAGAGTGTAGAAAATCGTGTTGAACCAATTCAAGGTTCTAATGATGAAGTCGATGTCGTATATAAAGTAAGAGAACGTAATACCGGTAGTATTAACTTTGGTATCGGTTATGGTACAGAAAGTGGTATCAGCTATCAAGCAAGTGTGAAACAAGATAACTTCTTGGGAACGGGCGCTGCGGTAAGTTTAGCCGGTACACGTAATGACTACGGTACAAGTGTAAACTTGGGTTATACAGAACCATACTTTACTAAAGATGGAGTAAGTTTAGGTGGAAACGTATTCTATGAAACTTACGATAACTCGAAAAGTGATACTTTATCAACCTATAAACGTACAACTTACGGTGGTAATGTCACATTGGGGTTCCCTGTTAATGAGAACAACTCATATTACGTGGGATTAGGTTATACTTATAATAAAATCAGTAACTTCGCGTATGAATACAACCGTGATTTATACATGAAGTCAATGAATTTGACTGGAAACTCAATCAAAACTAATGATTTTGATTTCTCATTTGGTTGGAACTACAACAGCCTAAACCGAGGTTATTTCCCAACTAAAGGGGTAAAAGCGAGTTTAGGTGGTCGTGTCACCATTCCAGGATCTGACAATAAATATTATAAATTAAGCGCTGAGCTTCAAGGTTTCTACCCATTAGATCGTGATCATCGTTGGGTATTATCAGGAAAAGCAACCGCTTCTTATGCAAATGGCTTAGGTGGTAAACGTGTACCGTTCTATCAACTCTATACGGCTGGTGGTATCGGTTCATTACGTGGCTTTGCTTACGGTGCGGTAGGTCCGAATGCGATTTATCAAGACAAATATGGCCAATGGTATCAAAGTACTGATGTCGTTGGTGGTAACGCGATGGCTACGGCAAGCGTGGAACTTATTGTTCCAACCCCATTTGTTGGAGATAAAAGTCAAAATAGCGTAAGAACCTCACTTTTCGTTGATGCAGCGAGCGTTTGGAATACAAAATGGAAATCAGATAAAGAAGGCTTAAAATCATCTCCGATTTATTCAACATTACCTGATTACAGCAAAGCGGGTCGAATCCGCGCTTCAACTGGTGTTGCTTTCCAATGGCAATCACCAATTGGACCATTGGTATTCTCTTACGCGAAACCAATCAAAAAATATGAAAATGATGATGTAGAACAATTCCAATTTAGTATTGGTGGTTCTTTCTAATAAATTGAACTTTTACGTTCTATTTAAGTCAAAATCTTCGTTCTGTGTCAGTGAGTTAGCTGACACAGAAATATTTACTAAACTAATTTAAGGAAATTCAAACATGAAAAACGTAGTAAAAGTTACCGCACTTTCTTTAGGTCTTGCACTTGCATCAGGTTTTGCTGCTGCAGATGAAAATATCGCATTCATCAATGCGGGTTATTTATTCCAAAATCACCCAGATCGCCAAGCTGTAGCTGATAAATTAGATGCTGAATTTAAACCAATGGCAGATAAACTTGCTGCAAGCAAAAAAGAAATTGATGATAAAATCGTAGCATCTCGTAAAAAAGTAGAAGCAAAAATTGCCGCTTTACAAAAAGATGCACCTCGTTTACGTCAAGCTGAAATTCAAAAACGCCAAGACGAAATCACTAAATTTGGTTCAGATGAAGAAGCAGCATTAAATAAATTAATGGAAGAGCAAGATAAAAAAGTGGCAGAGTTCCAAGAGTTAAACGAAAAACGTCAAACTGAAGAGCGTGGTAAATTATTAGAAAGCATTCAAGTTGCGACTAATAACTTAGCAAAAGCAAAAGGTTATACTTATGTTTTAGATGCTAACTCTGTAGTATTTGCGGTAGATGGTAAAGATATCACTGAAGAAGTATTAAAATCTATTCC
>CABSZQ010000291.1 GCA_902482195.1 uncultured Haemophilus sp. | reverse complement strand
ATATACCAGAATTTAGAAAAAGAACTTATTGATTTGTCTTATCAGATTTATTTTGATGATAAACAGCTTGAAGTTTATTCATTAAAAATTGCTGAGCTATTGATTAGAACCTCTGTGGAGATCGAGTCTTTAGCCAAAGAATTATATCTTTATAATGGAGGAAATAAAGAAGATAATAATAAGTTATCTTTTGATAAAGATTGTCTCCGATATTTGGAGGAAAAATGGCGTTTAAGTGAGAAAAAGATCATTTTGTCAAATGATAACTTCCATTTTACTGAAAAAGAAAATATATGTTTTACTCCTCTGAAAGATGCTCATAAAAAAGGCGGGACTGAGTGGCTTTGTTCTTATCAAGCTATAAAGCATAACCGTAGAACATCTATGGATAAAGCGAAATTAAGAAATCTAATATATGCTGTTGCAGCCTTATATATCCTAAATTTATATTATAAGAATGAAGATATTATATTTAATGATATAAATAGATTAGAGTGTAAAGAATACAAATTTAACTCTTCAATATTTTCTATAATAGTTAGAGAGCTAGATTCTATAGAAGATGATGTAGACTGTATTTATATACCTTACCAACCTTTGTATGATGATAATTTAAACCACCTATATTTAAGTGAATATCGTTATACAATTATGAAAGAAGAAGAGAGTTTTGAAAAACAAAAAAGTATTTGTATATCAGATTGTGTTTTAGATTCAGATAGAGAAGAAATGTTTAGTGACTATTTTGAAACCATTCAACTGCCTGAAATGAAAAAAGAGTTAGAAGAAAAAATAATTGAAATAAAATCTCGTTATAATAATCGTTTTATTCTAAATAAAAAGTTTTTGAGAACAATATAGAGAATGCCATATGACAACCCAAAACTTCCTAGTAGAAATCGGCACAGAAGAGCTGCCACCAAAAGCTCTCAAAACATTAGCGACCTCTTTTGCGGATAACGTTGAGGCGGAATTAAATCAAGCGGGCTTAACCTTCGACAAAATCGAATGGTTTGCGGCGCCACGTCGTTTAGCGGTGAAAGTGTTGAACTTAGCCACACAACAGCCAAGCAAAGAAATCGAAAAACGCGGGCCGGCAGTGTCTGCAGCCTTTGATGCTGAAGGAAAACCGACGAAAGCAGCTGAAGGCTGGGCGCGTGGTTGTGGCATTACTGTTGAACAAGCAGAACGCATTGCAACTGATAAAGGCGAATGGTTAGTTCACCGTGCAAAAATTGAAGGTCAGCCGACCAAAAACTTGCTGAACGATATTGTGACCAATGCGTTAGCGAAATTGCCAATTCCAAAACCAATGCGTTGGGCAGACAAAACCGTGCAATTTATCCGTCCGGTTCACACCGTGACTATGTTGTTAGGTGATGAGTTAATTGAAGGCGAAATTTTAGGTGTGGCAAGTGCTCGCACTATTCGCGGTCACCGTTTCTTAGGCGAGAAAGAATTTGAAATTCAACATGCAGACCAATATCCACAATTGTTGCGTGAAAAAGGTTCTGTAGTAGCCGACTTCAACGAGCGTAAAGCTGAAATCCTTGCAAAATCGCAAGCAAAAGCGACCGCACTTGGCGGCGTGGCTGATATTGAAGAAAGCTTGCTTGAAGAAGTGACCTCGTTGGTGGAATATCCAAACGTCTTAGCGGCGAAATTTGAAGAGCGTTTCTTAGCGGTGCCTGCGGAAGCCTTGGTTTACACCATGAAAGGTGACCAAAAATATTTCCCGATTTATGACAAAGACGGCAAATTATTACCGCACTTTATTTTCGTCTCGAACATCAACCCAGAAGATCCAACGGCAATTATCGAAGGGAACGAAAAAGTGGTTCGCCCACGTTTAACCGATGCGGAATTCTTCTTCAAAACTGACTTAAAACAAAAACTGGTTGATCGTTTACCACGTTTAGAAACCGTGTTGTTCCAACAACAACTGGGTACATTGAAAGACAAAACTGACCGCATTGAGCAACTTGCAGGCGAAATTGCAAAACAAATCGGTGCAGACGAAGCGAAAGCAAAACGTGCAGGTTTACTGTCAAAATGTGACTTGATGACCAACATGGTATTTGAATTCACCGATACGCAAGGCGTAATGGGTATGCATTACGCTCGTCATGACGGTGAAGATGAAGAAGTAGCTGTGGCATTAAACGAACAATATATGCCACGTTTTGCGGGGGATGAATTACCGAAATCACTCGTTGCAAGTGCGGTCGCTTTAGCGGATAAATTTGACACTTTAACGGGGATCTTCGGCATCGGCCAAGCACCAAAAGGTAGCGCAGACCCATTTGCATTGCGTCGTGCGGCATTAGGTGCATTACGTATTATCGTAGAGAAAAACTTACCACTGGATTTAGAAGATTTAGTGAAAAAATCCACCGCACTTTTCGGTGATAAACTCACGAATCAAAACGTGGTTACTGATGTGGTGGACTTCATGCTCGGTCGTTTCCGTGCATGGTATCAAGA
>CABSZQ010000290.1 GCA_902482195.1 uncultured Haemophilus sp. | reverse complement strand
TCCACGAAAGAATACCCAGCAACTGCCTTTGTTCAAGTAGAATTGGATGGTAAAAAATTAAGTACCTCTTCTATCGGAGGTAATGGCCCGGTTGATGCCGTTTACAATGCGATCTTGAATTTAACCGGCTTAGATATCAAAATGTCCCACTATAACTTAACTGCAAAAGGCGAAGGTGCTGAAGCATTAGGTCAGGTAGATATCGTGATTGAACACGAAGGCCGTAAATTCCACGGTGTGGGTTTAGCGACAGACATCGTTGAATCTTCCGCACTTGCTCTAGTTCATGCAATTAATGCCATTTATCGTGCACATAAAGTTGCAGACATTAAAAGCCACAAACATCATTAACCCAATCCCCCTCTTTAGCAAAGAGGGGTTAGGGGAGATTTGGTAGAAGTAATATCAACCTCAGCAGTGAATTTTATATCATTAAAATCTCCCCCAGCCCCTCTTTACAAAAGAGGGGAGAAAATATGAAGAAAATTAACCGCACTTTAGTGTGAAAGAAATAGGAAAAATAATATGCAATCATACAACATCGCAGTTCTATCAGGAGATGGTATTGGTCCGGAAGTCATGGCTGAAGCCATTAAAGTACTAAACAAAGTCCAAGAAAAATTTGGTTTCAAACTTAACTTCAATGAATTTTATGTCGGGGGTGCCGCAATTGATCATTGTGGTTGCCCATTACCAGCCGAAACCTTAAAAGGTTGTGATGAGGCTGATGCGATTTTGTTTGGTTCTGTAGGTGGCCCAAAATGGACAAATTTACCACCGGATCAACAACCAGAACGCGGTGCATTGTTGCCATTGCGTAAACATTTCAAATTATTCTGCAATCTTCGTCCTGCAACCCTTTATAAAGGACTCGAAAAATTCTGTCCATTACGTGCAGATATTGCAGCGAAAGGGTTTGATATGGTGGTTGTACGTGAATTAACGGGTGGGATTTATTTCGGTCAGCCTAAAGGCCGTGAAGGTGAAGGTGCTCAAACCAAAGCATTCGATACCGAAGTTTATTACAAATATGAAATCGAACGCATTGCGCGTGCGGCTTTTGATGCGGCAATGAAACGTCGTAAACACGTCACTTCTGTGGATAAAGCGAACGTATTACAAGCGTCAATCTTATGGCGTGAAACCGTGACTGAAGTAGCGAAAGATTACCCTGAAGTCACCTTAGATCACATTTATATCGACAACGCGACCATGCAGTTAATCAAAGCGCCTGAATCTTTCGATGTACTCCTCTGCTCTAACATTTTCGGCGATATTATTTCTGATGAAGCGGCGATGATCACAGGCTCTATGGGTATGTTGCCATCTGCTAGCTTAAATGAAGAAGGTTTCGGTCTATATGAACCGGCTGGCGGTTCTGCTCCAGATATCGCAGGCAAAGGCATTGCCAACCCAATCGCACAAATTCTTTCTGCTGCAATGATGTTGCGTTATAGCTTCAACTTAAATGATGCCGCAGATGCGATTGAAAATGCCGTACAAAAAGTCTTAGCAAATGGACACCGTACCGGTGATTTAGCCGATGATTCTGCACCTGTTTCAACGGCAGAAATGGGCACATTAATCGCTAACGCAATCTAATAAAAACAATTAAAGTGCGGTTTAAAAACACCCTCACAAAAAGCAACGCTTTTTGAACGTTGGCTCTGCCAACGGCTCCGAAGGAGCGAGTAAATCTTCAGGATTTACGAGTAATATTTGACCGCACTTACTACTCTAACAAAAGCCTCTAACGAATTGAGAAAAATTATGGCAAAAACTCTTTACGAAAAATTATTCGATGCCCACGTGGTATACGAAGCTGAAGGCGAAACGCCGATTTTGTATATTAACCGTCATTTAATCCATGAAGTAACCAGTCCACAAGCCTTTGACGGTTTACGTGTTGCGGGTCGACAAGTGCGCCAAGTAAGCAAAACTTTCGGCACCATGGATCACAGTATTTCTACTCAAGTACGTGATGTGAACAAACTTGAAGGCCAAGCGAAAATTCAAGTATTGGAGCTCGCAAAAAACACAAAAGCGACCGGTATTCAATTGTTCGATATGACCACAAAAGAACAAGGCATCGTGCATGTGATGGGACCTGAACAAGGTTTAACCTTACCAGGCATGACTATCGTTTGTGGTGACTCTCATACCGCTACCCACGGTGCGTTCGGTGCTTTGGCATTTGGTATTGGTACATCCGAAGTAGAACACGTATTAGCCACACAAACCTTAAAACAAGCTCGTGCAAAAAATATGAAAATTGAAGTGCGTGGCAAAGTAGCACCAGGCATTACCGCAAAAGATATTATTCTTGCCATTATCGGTAAAACCACCATGGCAGGCGGTACAGGCCATGTGGTGGAATTCTGCGGCGAAGCGATTCGTGACCTTTCCATGGAAGGCCGCATGACCGTTTGTAATATGGCGATTGAAATGGGGGCAAAAGCAGGTTTAATCGCACCAGATAAAACCA
>CABSZQ010000289.1 GCA_902482195.1 uncultured Haemophilus sp. | reverse complement strand
TTTTGCATCTTTACCTTTTAAGTTTTCAGAATGGTACTCCGCTGGGAAAGTCACATTGATATCGAATTGTTCGCCTGCTTTGTGACCTACGATACCTTCTTCGAAACCAGGAATCATGCGGCCTTGGCCCATGAAGAGAACGAAATCAGTTGCTTTACCACCTTCGAACTCTTCGCCATCAACATAACCAACGAAGTCGATTGTTACGCGAGAATCTGCTTTCGCTGCGGCTTTGCTTTCAACCCAAGTGGCTTGTTGTTTACGTAATACCTCAATCATTTTATCGATATCAGCTTCAGTGATTTCAACAGTTGGTTTCTCAACTTTGATATTTTCTAAGCCTTTTAATTCAACTTCTGGGTACACTTCGAAAGTTGCAGTGAATGATAAATCTTTACCAGGTTCGAACGTTTCGATAGCGAAAGTTGGACGACCTGCAATGTTAATTTTCTCAGCGATTACTGCGTCAAAGAAATGACGTGGTAATAAATCGTTTAACACATCTTGACGGATTGATGCGCCAAAACGTTGTTCAATGATGTGAGCTGGCACGTGACCTTTACGGAAACCATCAACACGTACATTTTTTGCTGCACGTTTGAATTCTTCACGAGTTGCTTTTTCTACAGCTTCAGCTGGAACGGTGATCGTCACACGACGCTCTAAACCTTGAGTTGTTTCAATATTTAATGACATTTGTAACCTCAATTAATGTTGCACTCGGTAAAAACCACACCGAACACGTTATTGTTTGTAAAAATAAAAAACCGCCAAATTATAGCGAAAGAAAATCAAACAGTCGATAGAAACCGGAAAATTCAATAGAAAACCCGCTAAAATTGCACAATTTATCAACAATTTTTGATAAAGAAAAAAGTGCGGTCAAAAATAACCGCACTTTTTATCGAATTACAAACCTTTCGGTAAACGAATTTTTTGACCTGGGAAAATCTTATCCGCGTCTTTAATCACTTCTTTGTTCGCTTCAACGATAGCGGTATATTTCGCGCCATTTCCGTAAGCTTTCTCAGCGATTTTCCACAAGGTGTCACCTTTTTGGATTACATAGAATGTTTCATCACTGCCTAAGGTCTCACCGTTATTGATGCTTGCATCGCTTGTTACTGAGTGGATACCTTGAATGTTACCCGCCATTAATACTGCTTTTTCTAATGCCGCTGCAGTTGATGCCACACCTTGGATATTTGCTACACCATTTTCAACGGTAACAGATAAGTTTTCCACGCCTGGATTGTCTTCTGCGATGTGTTGAGTCACTGCTTTAGACGCATCTTCTTCTTTAGAGAAAACTTTCTTACCAATGTCACTGACAAAATCAAATAAACCCATTTTAAAGTTTCTTTTGTATGTTTGTTTAAGGGATTATTACGATACTGAAATTCCCTTAAGAAGTCCATAAATCAGAGTGTAAAGCTATGTAAATATTTCAAGAAAACTGATCTAAAATTGACCGCACTTTGATAGAATACGCCGATTTTTAATTTACTCACTCAGAAAGGACAAATTATGCGTTGGGAAGGTCGTAGAGAAAGCTCAAATATTGAAGATAGACGTGGCTCTGGCGGTAACTTCGGTGGCGGAAAAGGTACCGGTGTGCTCGGTATTATCATTCTTTTAGTCGGCGCTTATTATGGTGTGGATCTTTCAGGCTTAGTGGGTACGCCTGATTTTTCAGGACAAAGTGCCCAACAATTAGAAACCCAAGAAGAACAGCAGCTTGCGAGTCTTTCTAAAGTTGTATTAGCGGATACTGAAACCGTTTGGGGACAATATTTCAGACAAATGGGTAAAACTTATAGCGAGCCAACCATGGTGCTTTACAATGGCGTAACGCCAACCGCTTGTGGTACGGGTCAATCTGCAATGGGTCCATTCTACTGCCCGAGCGATCGCAAAGTTTACCTTGATTTATCATTCTATAATGAAATGAAAAATAAACTGGGTGCAGCAGGTGATTCAGCCTTTGCTTATGTAATTGCACACGAAGTCGGTCACCACGTACAAAATATGCTCGGCATTCTGCCGCAAGTGAATCGCGCACAACAAAGCAGCGATCGTAAAACGGCAAATCAACTTTCTGTTCAATTAGAACTTCAAGCTGACTGTTTCGCCGGTGTCTGGGCGAGCCAAGCGGTGAAAAGTGGTTTATTTGAACGCGGTGATGAAGAAAAAGCGTTTAATGCAGCAGAAGCTGTGGGCGATGATCGTTTACAAAAACGCAGCCAAGGTTATGTGGTACCGGATAGCTTCACTCACGGTACATCGGCACAACGTCTAGAATGGTTCAGAAAAGGCTTACAAAACGCCAACCCTTCTGTGTGTAATACTTTTAACCAATAAAATCTTTAAGGCTGATTCACATCAGCCTTTTTATTTCTATTTGTTTCAGCATAAAAAAGAGCGGTCAAAATTGACCGCTCTTTTCTTCATGATGTTAAGCTTACGCAAAATGGCGTACTTCGCCGTTACCTGCTAC
>CABSZQ010000288.1 GCA_902482195.1 uncultured Haemophilus sp. | reverse complement strand
AGCTATGTGTATTGGCCTAAGTTTTGTCAATGCACCTTTAGCCTTAGGTCTAGGTGCGAGCCTGCTTTTATTAGTATTCGTCATTCCAACCGTTTTCTACCAACTGGGTAAAAAATTTGGCGACAAACTCGTGCATTCACGTGCACTTTATCGCACGCAATTCTTAGAGTTTATTCAAGCTCAAGCGGAATTATTGCTCTTTAATGCCGAAGATAAATTGAAAGATAACATGGCTAAAACTGAAGCTAACTGGCAAGCAGACCAGCAAAAAGAAGCCAATTTAAGCGGATTTTCAACCGCACTTTCACTCTTCTTAAATGGTTTGATTATTGCCGCAATGTTGTGGTTTAGCTCACAAGCGGAGTTTGGTAACGATGAATACCGTATGGCATTTATTGCGCTCTTCACTTTTGCGGCCTTAGCCTCATTTGAAATCTTAATGCCATTAGGTTCAGCATCCTTACATATCGGGCAAGTGATTGCGTCAGCTGAACGCGTGACAGATATTATCGAACAGCAACCATTAGTGACTTTTAATGGCAAAGCAGAGTTAGATCAAAACGCCACAACATTAATTGAAGCGAAAGATCTTTCTTTTACTTATCCTGAACGTCAAAATCGTGCTTTAGAGAATTTGAATTTAACCATTCAAAAAGGCAAAAAAATCGCGATTTTAGGTAAAACAGGCAGCGGGAAATCCACGTTATTACAGCTTTTAGTGCGCAATTACGATGCAAAACAAGGTCAGCTATTTCTTGCTGGCAAGCCGATTGCTGATTACGCCGAAGACACATTACGCAGCCAATTCTGCTTTTTAACACAACGTGTACATGTATTTAGCGATACACTTCGTCAAAATCTGCAATTCGCAAGTGCGGTCAATATTCCTGATGAAAAAATGATCGAGGTGTTAAATCAAGTTGGTTTAGGCAAATTATTGGAACAAGAAAAAGGCTTAGATATTTGGTTAGGTGATGGCGGCCGTCCACTTTCTGGTGGAGAACAACGTCGTTTAGGCTTAGCACGTATTTTACTTAATGATGCGCCAATTTTATTATTAGATGAGCCAACCGAAGGTTTAGATCGCGAAACTGAACGCCAAATTCTGCGTTTGATTCTTGCCCATGCTGAGAATAAAACCTTAATTATGGTGACTCACCGCTTAACGGCGATTGAGCAATTTGATGAACTTTGTGTGATTGATGAAGCGAAGCTAATTGAAAAAGGCACTTACGCAGAATTATTGCAATTAGAAAAAGGGTTCTTCAAACAATTAGTGGAGCGTGTGTAAAATAAGGAAGGATAAGTTGGGTGGAAATCTTCCCAGCTTATTCTCGGCACACAGAAATTCCGACTTTGGCTGCTTTCTTCCGAACCTGACCGAGTAAACCGGACACCGTTGCGAGAGACCGAGAAGATTTCCATTGATATCGCAATGCGATTAGGTGGGCTATTATGCAAGAATTGGCCCTGTATTGCAAAGGTTAATTTATCAATTCGGTGAATTTGACGAGAAAATCAACCGCACTTTTAAGGTAAAACCATGAACTATCTCCAATACTACCCTACTGATGTTGTAAATGGCGAAGGCACCCGTTGTACCCTTTTCGTTAGCGGTTGTACGCATGGTTGCCGTGGTTGCTACAATCAAAAGAGCTGGTCTTTTGATAATGGCGTATTATTTGATGAAGCGATGGAACAACAGATTATCAATGATTTAAAAGATACGCGCATTAAACGTCAAGGACTCACTCTTTCTGGTGGGGATCCGATGCATCCTCGTAATGTCGAAGCCTTACTTCCTTTTGTACAGCGTGTAAAAAAAGAATGCCCTGATAAGGATATTTGGGTGTGGACGGGTTATAAACTGGATGAACTGGATGATTATCAACGTCAAATGTTGCCTTATATTGACGTGCTCATTGATGGAAAATTTATACAGGAACAGGCTGACCCAAGCTTAGTTTGGCGTGGTTCAGCCAATCAAGTGATTTATCGTTTTAAGGTTTAACCGAATAAGGTTAAGCTATTCTGCCAAGCCGTTTCTTTAATGACTTCAGCATTTTCACTTCTTAAACGGCATAACGCCTCAAAGGTATGAACAATCTGTTCTGGTCGATTAGGTTGCCCTTGAAAGCCAAATACCGGCATATCAGGTGTATCCGTTTCTAATACCAACGCCTCTAATGGCAACTTCGCAATCGCTTGACGCGTTTTATTCGCGCGTTCATAAGTAATTGTGCCGCCTACGCCAATTTTATAGCCTAAATCCACAAATCTTTTTGCTTGCTCATAACTTCCTGAAAAACCATGCACCACACCACATTTAGGCAAATTGGCTTGTTTTAAAAAGCGGAATAATTGCTCGTGAGATTTACGACTATGTAAATTGACCGACAGATTGTATTTCTTCGCTAAATAAAGCTGACTCTCCAGAAAGTGCTGTTGTTTTTGCCATAATTCATCAGCCAATAAATCGGGAATCGCACATTCTAATCC
>CABSZQ010000287.1 GCA_902482195.1 uncultured Haemophilus sp. | reverse complement strand
ATGACCGCGCTTTTGGTTGCCCTCCCTTATTTTGATAGCCGCTTATACTCAGATTTAAATCAAAATGAAATATCGAGCTATCAAAAGAAACTCGTCGAATCGATTCGTAACAATAGAATCAATGGTATCCTCGCAGGCGTTCCTGTGCTTCCAACTGATAAATTCGACTCAGCTCGCCCAGTCATCATGACGCCTGAAAAAGAAATCTTTGGCGCTTTAGGCGAAGAAAGAATACATATTGCTCAGTTCGCCCAAGAGTCAAGTAACTTTGCCCAACCACAACGT
This sequence comes from uncultured Haemophilus sp., assembly GCA_902482195.1. Taxonomy (GTDB): domain Bacteria; phylum Pseudomonadota; class Gammaproteobacteria; order Enterobacterales; family Pasteurellaceae; genus Haemophilus_D. Next base: position 2,236 of record CABSZQ010000287.1, on the reverse strand, counting down.
AAAACCTTTAAAGATATTCAAATTGCAGGCCCCTTTAAAGTCTATATTGGTGATTCCGACCAAGCCTCCGAATTATTCTTTGTGTCTAGAGCAAATGGTCAACAAGAAATTTTACGATATATGCTTGACCACCCTTGGGTCTTATTGCTCTTGACCTTAATTATTACAACGCCTTTACTTTGGTGGTTTACGCATACCATCGTCAAACCAATTACCAATTTACAAAAGGCGGCTAATAGCGTGGCGTTAGGAAACTTTAAGGTTGATAATGAATTAGTGAATCATGGTCCAGCAGAATTACGAGAAGTAGGACAAAGCTTTAACAAGATGTCGATTGCGATTGATAATCTGATTTCAAACCAACACAATCTACTTTCATCTATTTCTCATGAATTAAAAACACCGTTGACGCGTTTGCAACTTTCCACTGCTCTGGTTCGTCATCAAACAGGGGATATTGAACCAGTTAAACGCATTGAGAAAGAAATACAACGAATGGATAAAATGATCAGCGAGTTGTTACTCATTTCTCGCCAACAAATGCATTCTCAAATGGAGCATAATTTATTTCCTATTAATCAGCTTTGGGATGATGTGATCAAAGATGCCTTATTTGAAGCTGAGCAGCGCAAGATCGCCTGCGATGTCAATATTTCTATTTTACATCCTGAAAAACATATGATTTACGGCAACCTAAGCTTGCTTACCAGTGCGATTGAAAATATTATTCGAAATGCACTGAAATATACGAAAGATCGTATTTTCTTAACCATTGATTTACATAAAAATGAGCAGGATGATAATTGCCTACAAATTCGAGTAGATGATAATGGCTTAGGCCTACCACCAGAAGAGTTTGATAAAATCTTTAAGCCATTCTATCGAGTCGATGAAACCCGAACACGTGCCACGGGTGGAACTGGGTTGGGATTAACCATTGTTTATAACGTAGTTAATGAACACCATGGAAAAGTATGGGCAGAATCCAGTAATTTAGGTGGACTTGCCGTCACTATTCAACTTCCATTATGGAAACAAAGTTAGTTCAAACAAAAGGCGATATTTTCATATCGCCTTTTTCTTATCTAATTTTCACTCGTTTTAATCGCAGTGCATTTGACAGTACAGAAAGCGAACTCATCGCCATGGCTGCGCCCGCTAATACAGGACTTAAATAGCCCAATGCGGCAAGTGGAATCCCTAACACATTGTAAATTAAGGCAAAGAATAAGTTTTGCTTAATATTCTTTAATGTCGCACGAGAAATCATTAATCCATCGACTAACTGATCCACCGAATGCTGCATGAGTGTCGCCGATGCAGTTTGTTCTGCAACATCAGAACCCGATTTCATCGCAAAGCTTACGTTAGCCATCGCTAAGGCTGGTGCATCATTCACACCATCACCAACCATTGCTACTACTTTACCTTGCTGACGTAATGTCTCAATGTAGGCAGCTTTGTCACGTGGACTACAATTACCCAGTGCGGTTTTAACACCGACTTGCTGGGCAACATAATCAACGACAGATTGCTGATCGCCACTCATTATCACCACATCAATATTATGTTGGTGTAAGCGTTGAATCGCTTGCAAACTATCCTCTTTTAGACTATCAGCTAGTGCAAAGGCACCGATTGGACTGCTATCTACAGATACCGCAACAATACTCGCAATTTGCCAAATTTGAGGCATATTATCTGGTAAGGTTAATTCACAATAAGCCGGCTTACCGACTTTAACCAAACCTATTCTATCAATATGAGCAGAGATGCCCTGCCCGACTTCTGAATGAACTGAAAGTGCGGTCGGAATTTCAAGTGATTTTTCCTGCGCCGCCAAGACAATCGCTTTAGCTAAAGGGTGATTGGCGTTTTGTTCGACGGAAGCCGCAATGCGATATAAATTCTCCTCAGAATAGACCGCACTTTGAGGTTGCCAAACAGCAGAAATTTTGAGGTCTCCATGAGTTAGCGTACCTGTTTTGTCTAATACCACCGTATCCACATGGGCCGCCTCCTCCATGGATGCCGCATCCTTAAACCAAATCCCTGCATTTACTGCTTTGCCCATACCGACCATAATGGCAGCCGGTGTGGCAAGCCCTAAAGCACAAGGACAGGCAATGACTAACACAGCAACAGAATGAATTAAGGCGGTTACCCAATCTCCTTTTATCCACCAAGTCAATCCAAATGTTAGTGCCGAAATCAATAACACGGCTGGTACAAAGAC
>CABSZQ010000286.1 GCA_902482195.1 uncultured Haemophilus sp. | reverse complement strand
ATACAAGCATCAGTGATACTTTGCCCGTAAGTCTGAGCTTTACCATCGACTAAGTCTTGACGACCTTCAACGATATGACTTTCCACCATAACACCGAAGATCCGCTTTGAACCACCTGCAATTTGCTGGCAAACATCTTCACAAACTTCCATTTGTTTTTTGAATTGTTTGCTACTATTTGCATGACTGAAATCAATCATTACATGTGGAATACGACCTGATTTTTCGATCTCTGCACAAACTTTTGCAACGTCTTCTGCTTTATAGTTAGGACCTTTATCCCCACCACGTAAAATGATGTGACAGTCTTCATTTCCTTTTGTTGAAACAATGGCAGAATGACCAAATTTTGTCACAGATAAGAAGTAATGCGAAGCTTCTGCCGCCCCCATTGCATCTAAGGCTACTTTTACGCCACCATTTGTGCCATTTTTAAAGCCTACCGCACAAGATAAGCCTGAAGCTAATTCACGATGAACTTGAGATTCCGTTGTTCTCGCACCAATTGCGCCCCAGCTCATGAAATCAGCTACATATTGTGGTGTGATCATATCTAAGAACTCACCGGCTGATGGTACGCCTAAGTTGTTAATATCGGATAATAATTTACGTGCAATACGCAAACCATCATTTAAACGATATGTATCATTTAAATAAGGATCGTTAATTAAGCCTTTCCAACCCACTGTTGTACGCGGTTTTTCAAAGTAAACGCGCATCACCACTTCAAGTGTATCTTTATATTCATCACGTAATACTTTTAAACGTTTTGCGTAATCTAATGCCGCTTTAGGATCATGAATCGAACAAGGACCAATCACCACAAGTAAACGGTCATCTTTTCCATGAATAATATTGTGGGCATGTAAACGGGTTTCACGAACTAACTCTGCCGCTTCTTCACTTGCAGGGAATTTTTCTAATAAAGCAATGGGAGGCAATACCTGATCCACTTTTTCAATTCGGGTATCGTCATTTGCAACTTTTATTTCGATATCTTCTTTCTTCGTCGCCATATGTCACTCTCTAAATCTTAAATGTTGTGCTTAAATCTAATGGCGTTACTCTACACCTATTTTTTGTACTAGTAAACTAGTTCACTTGAATTCTTACACAATTATTATGTGATTGCGTAAGATTTATACTACCTAAGCAGTAAAACAGGGCGTTATTAAACTATATTTCCGCCTTAGCTGGCAAGGCTTTTGACATAAAAATAGGTTGAACCAGCCCTATTTAAACAAAATGATTCTTTTATCCTTCAAATTAACAAAGAGGTTTAGATAAATGCGGGCAAAAAGAACAATTTCAACATCTACCGATCTTTTTAAAAATATTTTTTCAATGCCCTTGTTTTTACTGAACATCCCCCTCATTTTTTTGTCTGATTGAACACTTATTCAGTCATTTATTTTTACTTGGAGAACTCTATGAAGAAAAGAAATTTTGTTTTAACCGGTATAGCATTAGGTTTAAGCGTGTTTGCAACCTCTTTATCCGCTCAAGCGGCTATTCCAAATGAGATTGTCGAACAAGGTAGCCTTGCGCCTATGTTAGAAAAAGCACAAGCAGCAGTTGTGACCCTTTCCGTTGAAGGCAAAGCAAAAGCAAACAGCCGTTCAGCATTACCTGATGATATTCCAGAAGAATTTAAATTTTTCTTTGGTGATCAATTTGGCGAACAATTTGGTGGAGATCGTGGTGCATCACGCAACTTCCGTGGTTTAGGTTCTGGCGTGATCATCAATGCAGATAAAGGTTATGTTTTAACTAATAATCACGTGGTAGATGGTGCAGATAAAATCACTGTAAAATTACAAGACGGACGAGAATTCAAAGCAAAACTTGTTGGAAAAGATGAACAATCTGATATCGCTTTAGTACAAATCGAAAAACCAACAAATCTCACCGCGATCAAAATGGCTGATTCCGATAAATTACGTGTCGGTGATTTTACCGTTGCTATTGGTAACCCATTCGGTTTAGGCCAAACCGTCACTTCTGGTATTGTTTCAGCACTTGGTCGTTCTACTGGTTCAGATAGCGGTGCATATGAAAACTATATCCAAACGGATGCGGCGGTAAACCGTGGTAACTCTGGCGGTGCATTATTGAACTTGCAAGGTGAATTAATTGGTATTAATACTGCGATTATTTCTCCAAGTGGTGGTAACGCAGGGATTGCCTTTGCAATTCCAAGTAACCAAGCCAATAACCTTGTGCAACAAATCTTAGAATTTGGTGAAGTACGCCGTGGTTTACTCGGTATTAAAGGTGGCGAATTAAATGCCGATTTAGCGAAAGCCTTTAATGTCAGTGCACAACAAGGTGCATTTGTAAGTGAAGTCATTCCAAATTCTGCTGCCGAAAAAGCTGGCTTGAAAGCGGGTGATGTGATCACTGCAATGAATGGTCAGAAAATTTCAAGCTTCGCTGAAATGCGTGCAAAAATCGCGACTTCTGGTGCGGGTAAAGAAATTGAACTCACTTATTTACGTGATGGCAAAACTGACAACGTAAAAG
>CABSZQ010000285.1 GCA_902482195.1 uncultured Haemophilus sp. | reverse complement strand
GTCATGTGGCGAGCAAAAGTGCGAATACAGCCCAGCAAAAGGCGCAACAAAAAGCAGACCAGCAGCAGAAAAAAGGCTATGTGATTGTTGAAGGTGTCGGTAATTTACTGCATCATATGGCGCGTTGTTGTCAACCGATTCCAGGCGATGCAATTGCGGGCTATATTACCATGGGACGTGGCATCTCAATTCATCGCTGCGATTGTGAGCAATTTATTGAATTACAAGCTGCACATCCTGAACGCGTGGTGGAAGCCCTTTGGGGGGATAGTTACGCGGCTGGTTTCCATATTAATATTCGCATCGTGGCAAGCGATCGTAATGGTTTATTACGCGATATTACGACTGTTCTGGCGAATGAAAAAGTCAGCGTACTAGGTGTTTCAAGCCGTACGGACACCAAAAAACAAGTAGCAACGATGGATATGGAAATTGAACTGAAAAATGTCGAAAGTTTAAGTAAAATACTGGCCAGATTAGCGAAGTTAGACGACGTTATCGAAGCAAAACGTTTATAGATTACAACATAGGAACTTTTATGCGGGATTAACCCATTTAATTAACTCCACAAAATATTCTTTACAAGGCTTAAAAAGTGCATTCAAAAATGAAACTGCATTCCGCCACGAATGTTTTCTTGCGTGTATTATGATTCCGCTCGCCTTTTGGCTGGGTGACACTAAAATTGAAATTGCTTTGATGATTTCATCGGTTTTACTTGTGATGGCAGTGGAACTGTTAAATAGTGCTGTTGAAGCGGTGGTGGATCGTATTGGCACAGAACGCCATGAGCTTTCAGGAAGAGCTAAAGACCAAGGTTCAGCAGCGGTATTCATTGCCCTTTGTATTGTTGTCGTGGTTTGGGGAAGTATTTTATTTTTCTAAAGTGCGGTCAATTTTTAATAACAATTTCGGCTTATGTGTTGTACATAAGCCGTTTTTGTTGGTGGAAGTCGGACAAGATTTTATTCCTCTACATTTGCTGATATAAATAAGAAAGATTTTGGCATATTTATCTCAACAGGAGGACTCCATGACAACCGTCTCAGCCTTAGGTGCGCTCATTGCACTCATTGTCGCTATTTTCCTTATTTTGAAAAAAGTCTCACCAGCCTATGGTATGTTAGTCGGGGCTTTAGTAGGGGGATTAGTTGGCGGCGCTGATTTATCTCAAACCGTGAGTCTCATGATCGGAGGCGCTCAAGGTATCACTACCGCAGTCATGCGAATTCTCGCAGCAGGGGTATTGGCGGGAGTACTGATTGAATCAGGTGCGGCTAATACCATTGCTGAAACCATTACAAACAAGTTAGGTGAAACAAGAGCATTATTAGCGTTAGCGTTGGCCACATTAATTTTAACCGCCGTTGGTGTATTTATTGATGTTGCCGTGATTACGGTCTCTCCAATCGCCTTAGCACTTGCTCGTCGTACTGACTTATCAAAACCCGCGATTCTCTTAGCGATGATTGGTGGGGGAAAAGCTGGAAACTTAATGTCACCTAATCCCAATGCAATCGCGGCGGCAGATACATTCCATCTTCCTTTAACGTCAGTGATGATGGCTGGGATTATCCCCGCTATTTTTGGCTTAATATTGACGTATTTCTTAGCAAAACGTTTAAGAAGCAAAGGTTCGCGCGTTTCAGCCCAAGAGGTTGTCACAGTTGAAACACAGAATTTACCCTCATTTTTGACCGCACTTGTGGCCCCTTTGGTTGCCATCTTCTTACTTGCACTTCGTCCGTTAGCTGATATTAAGGTGGACCCTTTAATTGCTTTACCTCTTGGTGGTCTCATTGGCGCATTGTGTATGGGTAAGCTTCGCCAAGCCAATAACTATGCAATTAGCGGTTTAGGGAAAATGGCTCCGGTGGCGATTATGCTACTTGGTACGGGGGCTTTAGCCGGTATTATTGCCAATTCCGGTATGAAAGATGTGCTTATTGAAGGCTTAAAACATTCGGGTTTACCTTCTTATATCCTTGCGCCAATTTCAGGCGCACTCATGTCGCTTGCTACGGCATCAACAACTGCAGGTACTGCTGTTGCTTCGAATGTGTTTAGTTCAACGCTATTAGAGTTGGGGGTGAGTAGTCTGGCAGGTGCCGCGATGATTCATGCGGGGGCGACAGTTTTCGATCATATGCCACATGGTTCTTTCTTCCATGCAACTGGTGGTAGCGTAAATATGGACATGAAAGAACGCTTAAAATTGATTCCTTATGAAAGTGCAGTGGGGTTAATTATGACCATTGTGTCCACTTTAATTTTTGGTGTATTTAGTTAGTTTAAGGAGAGAATATGAAAATTGTCATTGCGCCTGATTCATTTAAAGAAAGTTTAACCGCACTTGAAGTGGCTAATGCGATTGAAACTGGTTTTAAACGTATTTTCCCAAACGCTGAATATGTGAAATTACCAATGGCTGATGGGGGAGAGGGAACCGTACAATCTTTGGTTGATGCCACTCAGGGGCGCTTAATTGAGGCAGAAGTCACTGCACCGTTAGGCAACCAAGTAA
>CABSZQ010000284.1 GCA_902482195.1 uncultured Haemophilus sp. | reverse complement strand
TTATTAACGCTTTCAAGCTTAAGCATGCTACATGCCCAAGGATTCCTTGCGAATGTATTCAATATCTTAGCCAAATATAAAATTTCGGTGGACACGATTACCACTTCTGAAGTGAGCATTGCATTAACGTTAGATAAAACCGGTTCTGCTTCATCTGGCGTTGAATTACTTTCGCCAGAATTATTAGAAGAATTAAGTCAATATTGTACTGTGAAAGTCGATACAGGCTTATCACTTGTCGCATTAATTGGAAATGACTTACACCTTGCTTCAGGTGTAGCAAAACGTATTTTCGATACGCTCGAAGGTTATAACATTCGCATGATTAGCTATGGTGCAAGCACGAATAACATTTGTATGCTAGCTCATAGTGACAAAGCAGATGATGTAGTACGTTCATTACATAAATCGTTGTTTGAATAATAAATTTAGAGAAAGTGCGGTTAAAAATAACCGCACTTTTTTACGTTTAAAATTTGAGATTACGACCAAAAAAGAGTAAAGTAATCGTTTGTCTGATTTATAAACTTACGCAAACTTAAGGCGGAAATTATGGGAAAAAGTGTTGTTGTTCTTGGCGCTCAATGGGGCGATGAAGGGAAAGGTAAGATCGTTGATTTATTAACGGATCGCGTTAAATATGTGGTGCGTTACCAAGGTGGTCACAACGCAGGTCACACTTTAATTATTAATGGTGAAAAAACGGTATTACGCTTAATTCCATCAGGTATTTTACGTGATAACGTGACCTGTTTAATCGGTAACGGCGTGGTGCTTTCTCCTGCTGCATTAATGCAAGAAATGGGCGAATTAGAAAACCGTGGCGTAAAAGTACGTGAACGTTTATTAATTTCAGAAGCTTGTCCATTAATCCTACCTTATCACGTTGCAATGGATCACGCTCGTGAAGCTGCATTAGGCAAAAAAGCCATTGGTACAACCGGTCGTGGTATCGGCCCCGCTTATGAAGATAAAGTGGCCCGTCGTGGTTTACGCGTGGGCGATTTATTCAATCGTGAAGCCTTTGCTGAAAAATTAAAAAATATCCTTGAATACTATAATTTCCAATTGGTGAACTACTACAAAGTAGAACCTGTTGATTATCAAAAAACATTAGACGATGTATTCGCGGTAGCTGATATTATTACTGGTATGGTGGCAGATATCACAACCATCTTAGATACCGCACGTAAAAATGGTGACAACATCCTATTCGAAGGTGCACAAGGTACGATGCTTGATATCGACCACGGCACCTATCCGTATGTAACCAGTTCTAACACCACAGCAGGTGGCGTAGCAACAGGTTCTGGTTTCGGTCCTCGCAACCTTGACTATGTGTTAGGTATCATCAAAGCATACTGTACTCGTGTTGGTGGCGGTCCATTCACCACAGAATTATTCGATGAAACTGGTGCTGAAATTGCTCGTAAAGGTAATGAATTTGGTGCTGTAACTGGTCGTCCTCGTCGTTGTGGTTGGTTTGATGCCGTGGCCATTCGTCGTGCAATTCAACTTAACTCGATTTCTGGCTTCTGTATGACCAAATTAGACGTATTAGATGGTTTCGATGAAGTGAAAATCTGTACGGCTTACAAAATGCCAAATGGCGAAATCGTTGAATATGCACCATTAGCAGCGAAAGATTGGGAAGGCGTGGAGCCAATTTACGAAACTTTACCTGGCTGGAAAGAAAACACCTTCGGTGTCACTGATGTAAATAAATTACCGCAAACTTGCCGTGATTACATCAAACGTATCGAAGAAGTCACTGGTGTGCCAGTAGATATCCTTTCAACGGGTCCAGATCGTGTTCAAACAATGATTTTACGCGATCCGTTTGCGGCCTAAAACAGCATAAAAATAAACCGCACTTTGGCATAACCAAGTGCGGTTATTTTTTAAGGAGTTTTTGATGACTGAACAAGATATTGCTGACTACCTAAAAAATCACCCTGATTTTTTTACTCATCGCCCAGAACTACTTCAACAGCTTACCATTCCGCATAGCCATGAAGAAGGGACGATTTCGTTAGTCGAAGCACAGCTTGCTCAGCAACGAGAACAAATCAAAACGCTTACTCAACTCCTCGAAAAATTTCATCAGCTTGCTCATCAAGAAGCAGATATCTTCTTTGCTCTTTTGCCTTTGCAGAAAAAACTATTTCAAACAGAAGACTTTATCGTCATCAATGAAAAGTTAGATGACTGGGCAAAAGGCTATGAGCTAGAAGGTGCTAAAATCTTACTTTTCACTGACAGCTGGCAAAAAAAGGACACTATTCCTGAACAACATTGGCTAGACCGAAAAGCCTTTGAACTCATTCGCCTAGAGCGCATGGGTTTACGCCAATTCTATTTAGGCGATCTCTCCAATAAAGAAAAAGCCCTCATGTTCCTCCCTGAAGAACTCCCTATCGGCTCTGTAGCGATTTGCCGTTTAGGTGGAACACCTCAAAAACCAACCGCACTTTTACTCTTCAAATCTCGAGACACTGACCGTTTCCACAACGACCAAGACACCACATTTCTTC
>CABSZQ010000283.1 GCA_902482195.1 uncultured Haemophilus sp. | reverse complement strand
GCCTTCTGGTTTTTTACCACCTTTTAAGCGCGGGTTAACCAATGCATCGGTAAGCCCTTCCGCCAAGATATTTAAGGCTAATACAGTTAAAAGAATCATGACACCTGCAAAGGTTGTCGCCCACCATGCGCCATTTAATACGATGTTACGACCTTCAGAAAGGATGTTACCCCATGAAGGATGTGGAGGTTGTACACCTGCGCCTAAGAAAGAAAGTGAGGCTTCGAATACAATAGCATCTGCCACCATTACAGTTGCGAAAACTAAAACCGGTGCCGCAGTATTGCGTACAACGTGTTTGAGAAGAATATAAGTACGGCTACCACCAATAACGCGTTCAGCACGCACATAGTCTTCATCCCATTGTGATACCACATTCGCACGAACTACACGAGCAAGTTGCGGAGTATAAACCACGGCAATGGTGATAATAATAACCGGCACAGAGTTACCAAAGGTTGCTAATAACACAGCCGCTAATGCGATACCTGGGAACGCCATTAAAATATCCATTAAGCGCATGATAATTTCATTGCCCCATTTCTCGGATGTGGCTGCAGTTGCACCTAAAACACTACCGAAAATAATGGCACAAGCTACCGCACCTAAACCGATAAATAAGGACGTTTGGGCACCGTACACAATACGAGAGAAAATATCACGACCAAGTCGATCAGTCCCAAACCAATATTCCGCACTTGGAGCACGCATACGTGCGATCACTTCTAATGGATCATGTGTTGCCACCCAAGGGGCAAACACCGCCACTAAAGCAACGAAAACTAAGAATAATAATGAAATTTTTGATGCGGTGGAAAGTGCTCGGAATCTCGCACCGCTTGCAGCTAATCGATCTGCTAAACCTTGACGAAACATTATAGACTCCGAATTTTAGGGTTAATCAATACATAGAGAATATCAACGATAATATTCACTAAAACGAAGGTAAAGGCGATTGTCAGAACCACACCTTGTACTAAGTGTAAGTCGTGATTGACGATACCGTTAAAGATCAATTTACCCATACCTGGTAAGTCAAAGATTTGTTCGATAACTACCGCACCACCAAGTAAGTAACCTACACGTAAACCTAATACAGTGACTGGCGTGATTAAGGCATTACGTAATACGTTGTGACGAATAACAGTTGCATAAGGTACACCATTACCAATCGCCGTTCTCACATAGTCTTTATCCATTTCTTCAACCATGGTTGTACGCACCACACGAATTAATGACGCACATACTGGCACGGCAAGCGCAAGAGATGGCAAAATCATGGAATTGATATACCCTATTGGGCTTTCGCTGAATGGTACAAAACCACCAGAAGGCAACCAATCTAATTCCAAAGAGAACCATTGAATAAGTAAGATACCTAACCAGAATGAGGGGGTTGCAACCGCAGCAACAGAGATTAAACGAATCACTTGGTCTACCCAGCTATCACGATAAAGCGCGGCTAGTACACCTAATGAGAAAGACACTACCGCCGCAAACACCACACCAATTAAGGTAAGCTGTAAAGTGATTGGGAAAGATTTCGCTAGCATGCTACTGATGGGTAATTCTGGTGGCATCGTTACACCAAAATCCAACACAAGTAAGTTGCCTAAGAAACGAAAATATTGAACAAAGAGTGGATCATTTAAGCCATGTGATTCGCGGTAAAGTTGTTTTGCCGCTTCACTAGCACTTTCGCCTAATGCCACTGTAGCAGGATCACCTGGCGTGAATTGAAGCACTACAAAGACGAGTGCTGTTACACCCAGTATCATGACTGGCAAAGCCATCAACCGGCGTAACAATAATCGAAGTATCATTTCCATCTGACCTCTCCTATTCTATTTTGAGAAATTCATTAAATTAAAAATGAAGTGAAATAATCAAATTAAAAAACAAAATGATTTATACAAATCATAATGTCAGCTCTATACCCTGTCAATCCAAGTAACTAGGGCAAAGTTCAAATCTGTGATCGGCTTCACAAAGATTTTTTTGAAATAAAATAGAGAGCAGAAATGATTGAAAAACAGAGGAAAAAATGACCGCACTTTGGTGTTAAAAAGAAAGAAAAAAGGCTGTTGATTGCTCAACAGCCCAAACATTTAAAAAGTACTTTTATTTGCGGCCCACACCGAGGAAAGATAAACCGGTTGTCGCCAATGGTTGATAGCCTTCAAGACTACTATCATCCCATGCGGAAGGAAGTTTACGATGAACAATCGGATAAAGTGGTACTTCAGCCGCAATAATGTTAATCGCTTCTTCCCATGATTTTTTCGCTTCAGCGTGATCTTTTGCTCTCACTGCAGCATTGAGCAATTCAGTCACTTTCGCAAATTCAGGGGTATTGCTCCAGCGGAAACGACGTTTCGGCCATACATCACCACGATACCACCAGCTTAAAAGCAAGTCTAAGTCATTACCAAACACGGATGGGTCACCCGGCGCGATGGCTACTTCATATACACCTGGATCCACGTTGTTGCTGTATAACGCACCTGATTGTAAGTGTTGTAAAGTGACTTTCACACCTGGAA
>CABSZQ010000282.1 GCA_902482195.1 uncultured Haemophilus sp. | reverse complement strand
ATGTAATACAGTTAAAGCTGGTAAGTCACCTAAGTGAGCATCATCTTGCCATGGGTAACCGTGTTGTTTTGCGCCTTTAGGATCCCAGTGACCGCCAGCCGCTAAACCTGCGGTTAATTTACCGTCTTTTTCTTTTGGATCACAGCTTGGATTTTCATGAATGTGGAAACCATGTAAACCTTCAGCTAAACCTTGTAGATTTGGTGTAAATACTAAACCATAATTTGATTCAGTAATAGTTACAGTCCCTACATCTTTGTTACCATTTGCAGGATCTAATTGTTGTACTTTTACTTCGATTGAAGGACCTGCTGGTTTTGCCATATGGTCATGTGCATTTGCCACGCCAGCAGCACAAATCCCGCTGATTGCTAATGCTAAGAGAGTTTTCATTTTCATCATAAGCTCCTTTACTTTAGAAAGACTCAAACTGATTCTACCTAAATACCAATAAAAAAATAGTGGTTTATATTAAGTATTTGACAATTAAATTGATTTGATTTTTCTATCAATCAAACCTATCCGCCAATAAAAACTGTAAAACTGCATCCATTCTTAAATGCGGGATGCTTTCACCTTGTTGTAAAACTTGAGGTTCAAAGGAATCAAAATCAAAAGATTGTTTTGACCAGAACTCTGCACTAGGTAGTTTACTTGGTACAGATCCTGGATAAAGTGTAATCAGCTGCTTATCTAAAGAACGTACACCTTGAATGGCTCTGATTTGTTTACCGTTTTGATTAACTAAAACTTGCTTTGTCGCTCGAATCGCAGCAATTGCTGTGTATTCTGTATCAATTCCTTCAAATTCTACATGACGACCTCCTTCTTGCACCAATTGGCGCATCAGACTAATTAAGTTTTGAATTTGATCTGTCGTGATATGATCGGCTTTTGTTGCCACAAACATGAGCTTATCAATATTCGGGGAAAACAAGCGATTAAGTAAATTACGTTTCCCATAATGGAAATTTTTGAAAAGCTGATTAAGCCCTGTTTGCATATCGATAAAGGCTTGTTGACTGTGATTCAGTGGCGTTAAGCAATCCGCTAAAATTACTTGGCGATCAAAAGTAGAAAAATAATTTTCATAAAAGCCTTTCACCACCTTATTACGATAATAATCATATCGCTTATTTAGCACGGCAAAATAGCTATTGGATTTCGCTTCTTTTTTCAGTTTTAACCATTGTTCTTCCGACAAGTGCAATAACGGGAAAAATTGTAATACAGGTGCACCTTCTAATTCCCCAGGCAAGACAAATCGGCCAGGTTGAATAAATTGCATTCCTTCTGCTTTGCAGGCAAGCAAATAATCGGTATAAGATTTTGCAATCTGCGCTAAAACATCTTCATTGACGACCGCACTTAGGTCGAGTTTTTTCAGTTTATCCAACCAATCTTGCGCAAACTGTTGACGAATACCTGATGTAATTTTGGCTTGTTCAAGTGACCATTGTTGAAAATCTAAATTCAGCAAAGGTAAATCCAATAGCCATTCACCAGGGTAATCAAAAATATCCAAGTATAATGTGCCACGTTCTTTAAAATGGCGAAGTAAGCCTGATTGGCGTTCAAAACGAATAGCAAGGCGTGTTTCACTCACGCCTCGAGTAGATTGGCACCATTGTGGTGGATTATTCATTAAATCATTGAGATTCGCTTCATAATCAAAACGTGGAATACTTAAATCCTGCTGCGGCACACGTTTTACTGCCAAAATAGATTGATTTCGGGCAGCCTCAAATAAAGGAAGATGAGCATTCCCCTCTTGATTAATATGTAACAATTGATTAATCAAGCTTGTAATAAAGGCTGTTTTACCGCTTCGACTTAGCCCTGTCACAGCTAAACGTAAAGTGCGGTCAAATCCACGATTGATTATTTGATTAATTTCCCGATTAATTGATTTAAACATATCCTAAAAATCCAATAACTAGCCATTTTTGCCAAGATATTTTACAATTCACTCAATTTATCACAAAACGGTCTTTAATAATAAAGCTATGTTACGTCGAAATGTCACTTTTTGTTTTTTATTGTGTGGGTTGAGCCAAATTAATCTGGCACAAGCCGCGCCAAGCATACCCAAAATGCTGACAGAAAACGGCTTAACATACTGCACGAATGCATCGGGTTTTTCCTTTAACCCGCAAACTGCAGACGCCGGCACCAGTATGAATGTGGTGACGGAGCAAATTTATAACAAACTATTTGATATTAAAGATCATAGTGCAGCGCTTGTTCCAGTATTAGCACAATCTTATTCAATTTCCTCTGACGGTAAACAAATTCTTATAAATCTTCGCAAAGGGGTAAAATTTCATCGCACCCCTTGGTTTACTCCTACTCGTGACTTTAATGCCGAAGATGTGGTCTTTTCGATTAATCGTGTTTTAGGGCATGATACTTACTTGCCTACATTTTCAGATAATGAAGTAACCTATAAAAATCCACAATATAGAATCTTCCACGAACAAGCTAAGAAGGTACACTTTCCGTATTTTGAAAGCATTAAGCTGAATCAAAAAATTAAAAGCATCACAGCAACGAATC
>CABSZQ010000281.1 GCA_902482195.1 uncultured Haemophilus sp. | reverse complement strand
GCCTTTAGTGGAAGGGGTAAATCGATTATTTGATTTTAAAAATGATCCCTTTATTTATGAAAATATAGAATTTTTAAATGTAGGCGCAGCCAAGAAAAATCTTGTTTTTCAGCTAAATAATCAGCCTGAGCCAGCCTTCCGTTTTTACATTAATGATAAAGATGAATCCACCCAGCAAGATTATGCGAAAGCTTGCGCAACATCGATTCAGCAATGGTTAAAAAGTGCAGCTGAAAATCTGGTAGTTTTTCCGAATGAAAGCAAAGCAGAAAATCAAACATTGCGAGCAGAGAATATTGCTGTTTTGGTGCGTGGTTATACCGAAGCTGAATTGGTGAAGAAAGAATTGCAAGCACTCGGTATTACGTCGGTTTACCTTTCGGATAGAGGAAATGTCTTTGAGAGTAACACAGCAAAAGAACTGGCCTTGATTTTGCAAGCCTGTTTGAGCGTGACGGAACGCCCAATTTTAAATGCAATTGCGACCGCACTTTTCGGCTTAAATGCAGCTGAAATTCACCAAATCCATCATGATGAAATTCAGTGGCAACGTTGGGCTGAAAAATTCGCAGAGTATCAACAAATTTGGCAACGCCAAGGCGTATTGCCGATGTTGCACCATTTACTTTTAGCTGAAAATATCACAGAAAAACTCTTATCTCGGCCTGATGGCGAGCGCAAACTGACGGATTTATTACATTTGGCTGAAGTTTTACAGCAAGCAGCGGCATTAAATGAAAGTGAAGCGGCATTATTGCGTTGGTTTGAAAAGCAAATTCAAGATGAAGGTCGTCAAGAAGCACAAATTCGTTTAGAAAGCGAACGTCAGTTAGTGAAGATTGTGACTATCCATAAATCCAAAGGCTTGGAATATGATTTGGTTTGGTTGCCATTTTTAGGTAATGAAGCAAAAGACCCAACAAAATCAGGCAAGCAGAAGAAACTGTTTAATTTATATTACGACAGTAAAAAAGAGAAAACCTTGTGGGATATGCAAGATCAACACTTGGATGAGCTAACCCAAGAAGTTTTTGCGGAAGAATTGCGTTTGCTTTATGTGGCATTAACCCGAGCGAAATATCAAATGGCTTTTGTGTTACCGAAAGCCTTTGATAAAAAATGGAATGCTTTATTGTATGTGTTAACGCAAGGTGAAATTGGGCGAAAACTCAATTTGCCAAATAATTGGGATACTCAACCGCTATTGGAAAAATTTGAGCAGCTTTTACCCAATGATGTATCGATTGAATCAACCGATGTGTTACAAGCCAGTGAACCACTTACTTTAAATGTTTCTCAAGAAAATTTAAGTGCGGAAATTTTCCAAGGTGAAATTGAACAAGATTGGCGAGTGACGAGCTTTAGTGGCATTGAACAAACACATCAACGCAAAGCTTATTTGAATGAAAGTGCGGTGAAAAAATCGCTTATTTTTGATGATGCGAAAGATTATGATGCGTCGATTTCAACAGAAAATATCCCTGAAAATCTGACCGCACTTGCTCATGATAATGATGAAATGGTTTTAGATTTCCCAAGGGGAACACAAATCGGTACGTTATTGCATCGTTATTTTGAAAAGGTGCCTTTTACTCAACTGGCTGAGAAAGAAAACATTGAAAAATTATGTCAGGATTTGAATCTTGCCGAAGAGCAATTTGCAGCAGTTCAACAGTGGTTTGTACAAATACTCAGTACACCAATTTTGCCAAAGGATGATTTTACCCTTGCACAAATTAACGAAAAACAATGCTTAAAAGAGTTGGCGTTTTATCTCAATATCTCCAATCATTTTGATGTTGCTGGTTTTAATCGAGCGTTAGCAACCTTACATCATTTGCCATCAGAACCGTTACAGTTTGATGATATTCAAGGCATGGTGCGAGGCACGATGGACTTAGTTTTCAGTCATCAAGATAAATATTATTTGCTTGATTACAAATCGAATTTCTTGGGCGAAACATTAAAGGATTACGATCAAACTGCATTGAAAAAAGCCATGTTAGAACATCACTATGATTGGCAATATTTGTTGTATGTAGTGGCATTGCACCGTTATTTAAAAACACGTTTACCTCACTACGATTACAACCGAGATTTTGGTGGGGTGGTCTATGCATTTTTACGAGGAATGAATGGTTCGCCACAATCGGGCATCTTTTTTGATAAACCAGATTGGCAATTAATCCAACAATTAGAGGAATTATTTTAATGTTAAGCCTATTAAAATCCTTGCAAGAACAAGGTGTGATTACTCAAGGCGATTATTATTTTGCTCAATTAATTGCTGATAAACAAAAAGATAAAGGCTATACCGAACCCGTCCAAAATTTAGCGATTTTATTAGCCGCACTTTGCAACTGGAGCTATACGCAAGGTAATACTTGTTGTGTGCTAGATCGCTTTTTAGAACGTAATTTATTCGGTTTGGCTTATCGTCATACTAAAACGGATTTTTTGCCGCTTATCAATGAAAAGATCGGTTCGCTTCCAGTATCCAAATGGCAGTCTGCATTGGCGGGGCATATTGCCTTTACACAAGATCCTGAAAATCATATTG